>DAOWFY010000113.1 GCA_030637775.1 bacterium
AGTTCGGTTATTTTAAGTTAGGCGAAATAGCAAAAAGCTTATAAATAATATATGGACAAAAAAGAAAGAGGTATTTGGAAAAATTTAGGGCTAGCCATAGCCGCTACCCCGATAGTATCCCTTGTTGGTATTATTGTTATCACATTAGTTGGGGTCGTAGATGATGCAATCACCAAGATACAGTTGGCTGGTTACTGGTGGTTGATGTTGATAGTAGCTTACATTTTATCGTTGATATATTTCTTGTGTGAGCCAAAGATCCGCAAAAATCTCGAAAGGAAAAAGGTCGTAAATGCACTTGTTCTTTATTGGAAAGAACAACTTGAAAAGCAGGGTAAAACTCAACCATCGGACAAAGAAATTGAGTTAGTACAAGATATGTTGCTCGAGAGATTTAAGATATGGGCATGGTTTGATCCAGATTTATGGGTTAAATATTTCCCTGATGAACAATATTCAAAACATCTTTTTGGTATCGTGGATAATTTCATGGTTTATTGGCAGCATCAGAAAAACAAGTACGCAAAAAAATAATTATGTCGCTTTTTGCTACATCGCCTAACATTGTGTATCTGGCTTCGCTACGCCCAAATGCTACGCACTTCAGATACACAGAAACGTTAGGCGAAGCAGCATAAGAGAATTAACCAATGTCTATTGATCAGAAAGTTGTGCTGAGTCAGATTGATCTTGCACTTGAGAGATGGAGTGAGGCAAGAGCACGATCCCAGCACGATGATTGTTCGGATCTTCCATCGACAGAAACAGCCGAGATTCTTACTCTTATTGCTGCGACTATTGATCGACTGGCTCCACCTGGGAGCCGATACCGCAAGAACACTCATGCTGTTCTTAAGAAGCATGGGGAGGTCAATCCATACAATCTGAAAATTCTTCCTGGTATTTTGAAGGCTCTACGAGCTGACTATATGGCTGGTCACTTGCAGGCTATTCACGAACTTATTCATGCTGATGTCTTCGCGGATTTTTTGGAAATGGCTGATTATCTTCTTGAAGAAGACTATAAAGATCCAGCTGCTGTGATCGCTGGTGGTGTTCTCGAGGAACACCTACGAAAATTGTGTCAAAAGAACAACATTGAAATAACAAAGGGGGACCGGTATAAAAAAGCCGATAGCCTAAACGTAGAGCTTGCAGGTGCTAGTGTGTACTCCAAGCTTGATCAGAAGAGCGTCACAGCATGGCTTGATCTTCGTAACAAAGCGGCACATGGTAGATACGGCGAATATACAAAAGAACAGGTTGCTTTGATGGTGCGGGGGATACGTGACTTTGTTTCTCGATATACTGCGTGAAGTGTCCGCTGCTGCTTCGCAGAACTTCTTTTACACCGAAGCCGTTATCTGCAATAAATTTAAAAAAATTCTGTTAATTTTATCAAATAGTTAAATGAATTCGGCTTTAGAGTTGGCAATCAAGGAATTCAAAGAAGCAGATTTAAAAAATATTTCTCAGAGAAGCGGAGCAACGCTTAATAAAGAAAGGATAAAAATAGATTATCTAAATCAGGAATACTCCATTCACTTACCTGAGGTAGAGATTTCTTACATTGGTAATAAGGAGAAAGAGATATCTCCCCGGGAAAAAATTATTATCCTCCACTATTTAAATAGAAGCAAAGGAACTCAACTCTCGGATAAATTGATTGACTTTAGGAAAATTCCGGGAGGGAATCTCTATTACTCTGTATTTGAAAATAGAGTCCATAAACCATTTTTGAAGGTCTTTGGAAAAACCCCTTCTCTCCTTTTGGAGGCATCCCTTACCTTAAAAGGAACAAAAGCAGATTTTGGCGATTCCTCCGTAAGGATTTTAGCCTTTCCTAAAGTTCCGATAACCTTTATCATTTACAGAGAGGACGAGGAATTTCCTCCGGCCGGCAAGGTTCTATTCGATTCCAGCGTCTATGACTATCTTACTACGGAAGATATCGTATTTGTTTGTGAAGATGCGGTAGGAAAATTAATTAAAAATAGAAATAAGAATTAAAAACAATGAGTAGTTGCACAATTACCTTTTATCCCGACAATAAGAAGGTTAAAGTTCCAAAAGGGACAGATATCCTGAATGCGGCGATCGCGGCGGGAGTTTATATTAACTCTTCCTGTGGTGGGGAAGGAGTCTGTGGCAGATGCAAGGTTATTGTTAAAAAAGGGCAGGTAGTCTCTGAACCTACCGGCCGGCTGAGCAAGGAGGAGCTTCAGAAAGGTTATGTTCTTGCCTGTCGTTCCACCATCCATAGCGATGTCGAGATAGAGGTACCGCCTGCTTCCAGATTAAAGAAGGAGCAAATCCTAACCGAAGAAGCAAAGGTAGAGCGGTTAGCCGGGCTCTTCAGCAAAGCCGGCGAGGTGGAAAGAGGGATTGAGATTAAGGAAAGAAAAATCTTTTCCCATTCCCCTTTAGCCACCAAACTCTTTCTTAAGCTCCCGCCTCCCACTTTAAAGGATAGTATCAGTGATCTGGAACGGCTCTATCGGGAGATCAGACGTAAACTGGAGATACCAGTTGTTCAGACCGGTCTGGCTAATGTGAAGAAGATGGGAAGGCTCTTTCGGGAGAGCAATTGGAAGGTTACTCTTCTTTTAGGTAAGCGTAATGGGACTACCGAAGTGGTTTTGATTGAGCCGGGTGATACCTCAAAGAGAAATTTTGGCATCGCTGTAGATATTGGGACAACAACCATTGTCGCCCAATTGGTGGATTTAAATACCCGTAAAACCCTGGGTATCAAAGCAACCCATAACCGACAAGCCAGTTATGGGGAGGATGTCATCACCCGCATGATCTATGCCAGAAAAAAGGATGGCTTGGAAAAACTACATCATGTAGTCGTCGACACTGTCAATGAACTCATCTCAGTTTTAAGTACTGAGCATCAAATCAGTCTCAGTGAAATTACGGGAGTAATGTGTGCGGGGAATATGACGATGAGCCATCTTTTACTGAGGGTTGATCCCACCTATCTTCGCCGGGAGCCCTATGTGCCTACGGCTAATTTTATGCCGGTAATCAGAGCGGCAGAAGCAGGAATAAAGATTAATCCCCGGGGGCTTTTAGCCTGTCTGCCCGGGGTATCTTCATATGTGGGGGCAGATATTGTTGCCGGGGTTCTTGCCAGCGGTATTGATGAGGCAGATAAGCTCTCGATGTTAATTGATATTGGCACCAATGGGGAGATAGTTTTAGGTAACAGGGAGTGGTTGGTTTGCTGCTCCTCTTCTGCCGGACCGGCCTTTGAAGGTAGTGGGGTGCGCTCGGGAGTGAGAGCGATGGAAGGAGCAATCCAGAAAATAGAGATAGACCCAGAGGATTATAAGGTAAAATATTCCACCATCGGTGGGGCTAAACCCATTGGTATCTGTGGCTCTGGCTACATCGATACTTTGGCCGAACTTCTCAAAGCAGGAGTGATTGAACGTTCCGGTAAGATTAAAGAGAATCTTAATACGAAGAGGGTAAGGAAAGGGGAAGAGGGTTTGGAGTTTGTTTTAGTCTGGAAAAGGGACAGTGGCACTGACGAAGATATCGTCATTACCCAGGCAGATATTACCAATCTTATTCGTTCCAAAGGTGCCATTTACACTGCGGCCGATATCCTCGCCAAGAAGACGAATTTGGAATTGAAGGATATCAACAAGATCTATTTAGCCGGCGGTTTTGGCAACTACTTAAATATCGAGAAGTCAATCTGGATTGGTCTTCTTCCAGATCTGGATAGAAAGAAATTTGAGTTTATCGGTAACAGTTCTTTGGCCGGGGCAAAATTTGCTCTTTTATCCTATGAGGCGACGATGAAGACCAGAGAAATTGCTAAAAAAATGACCTATATCGAACTTAGTGTTGACCCTTCCTTTATGAATGAATATACCGGGGCTCTATTTCTACCACATACAGATATTGGTCGTTTTCCCACAGTGATTAAGAAACTCTCTTTATAGGAAATTAATGGCTTATACCATAGCGGTGGCGGGTAAAGGAGGAACGGGAAAGACAACTTTGGCAGCATTAATCATCGGGCATTTGTTAAAGTCTGATCAAAAACCTATTCTTGCAGTTGATGCTGACCCGAATAGCAATTTAAATGAGGTTTTAGGTATAACCTTTGATCAAACGGTGGTCAGTACAGTAGATGAAATTATGGATAAGAAGGAAGATTTGTCACCCGGCATCACTAAGGAAAGACTTTTGGACTACCAGCTTCAGGATGCTTTGGTGGAATCAAAAGGATTTGACCTTCTCGTTATGGGAAGGACAGAGGGACCGGGCTGTTACTGCCATGCCAACAATTTATTAAGAGGTTTTATGGAGAAGTTAAAAGGAAATTATCGCGATGTGGTTATGGATAATGAAGCCGGTATGGAGCATTTATCAAGACGCACTACCCGGGACGTGGATACTCTTTTGGTAACTGCCAATCCTACGCCGGTGGCTTTAAGGTCGGCTAAACGCATCCAGAAGACGGCAGGGAATCTCAAGTTGAAGATTAAAAAAATTTATTTAGTGCTCAATGAAACCGGAGGGGATTCTCGAGGAGAAGAAAAAATGGAAGATGTGGGACTCCCGCTTTTGGGCAGAATCCCTTATGATGAAGAAATTATGGAGCGCAGTATTAAGGCAAAATCATTACTTGATTTACCAGAAAGTTCAGTTGCTTTACAGGGAGTAAAAGAGATCATGAAAAAATTGGAAATATTGTAAATGAAAGGAGTAAGAATGCTCAAGAATATCTGTATCTTTGAGGATGAGGGTTTTAAGAATCTCCTTCCACTCTGTTATCTGCGGCCAGTATTTGAGCTTAGATGCGGGATTAGTTCGCTAAAGGAGAAGATTACTGGATTTTATCCGGAGGCGAAGCTTCATCTTTTATGCCGGGATTATTTAGTAGATGTAACGAAAAGGAGGTCAAAGGAAGTATCAGTAAATGACCTCAAAACAATAGAAGGAAGTTGCCTCTTCATTAATGGTAGAATTCTGGCCGGAAAGGATCTCTCCAGGCGAATTTCCCTCGATGGAGCCGAGGAGATTGCCCTTTCAGGAGAGGTGCTTATCTATGCTCGGTTGGCTCCGAAGACCATCAACGAGGTGTTTAAGGAGGATGGACATCTGAGAAATGCCACGATTGAGCTACTTAAGAAGAAGGTAAAGGTAACTAAAATAAAACTTGACCTCATCTCCTACCCCTGGCATTTGATAAATTATAACTCAGAAACCATTAAGGATGACTACCAGAGCATTGGTGGTGGAAAAGTAGCGGGGTTTCTGGATAAAGCCGCTACCGTCTATGGAGACAGATCCCAACTTTTTATCGGTGAGGGTTCCCGGGTAGAAGCGGGGGTGGTTCTCAATCTTACAGAAGGACCGATCTATATCGGTAAGAATGTAAAGGTTCGTCCTTTTACAATTATTGACGGACCTTCCTTTGTGGGAGATGAATCAATCATCGATGGGGCAAAACTGAGAGAAGGCTCGAGCATCGGGAGAGTCTGTCGTGTGGGTGGAGAAGTTGAAGAGTCCATCATCTATGCCCACAGTAACAAGCACCATGATGGGTTCTTAGGCCATGCCTATGTGGGAGAATGGGTCAATATCGGTGCAATGGCAACAAATTCCGATCTGAAGAATAACTATGGAAAGATAAAGGTCTACATCAACAATGAATTGGTAAACTCTGGTGAGATTAAACTGGGTTGCTTCATCGCTGACCATACAAAACTTGGTATCGGAAGCTTAATCAATACCGGGACTGTAATTGGTGTTTGCTCCAATATCTTTGGTTCGGGTATCCCGCCCAAGAATATCCCATCCTTTGTCTGGGGAGGTGCATCAGGTTTTATAGAATATGATTTGGAAAGAGCACTCGAAGATAGCAAGACTATTATGGGAAGGAGGAAGATAGAACAAAGCGAGGAGGATAGAGAACTACTCCGTAAAATTTTTGCACAGACGAAGAACGACCGGGAATTACTAAAAAAATAAAAAAGGAGAAGAAAAAATGCTTAGCGATTTGGAGATTGCCCAAAAGGCAAAGATAAGACCAATCACCGAGATTGCCGAAAAACTTGGGATTAAGGAGGATGAACTTGAGCCCTACGGAAGGTATATGGCCAAGATTGACCTGAAAGTTTTGGAGAGATTGAAAGAAAAACCCAATGGGAAATTTATCACCGTAACCGCAATCACTCCCACTCCTTTAGGAGAAGGAAAGACCGTTACCAATTTAGGGATTGGACAGGCGTTAGCCAAAATAGGAAAAAAGGTCTGCAATACCATCAGGGAACCTTCCAAGGGTCCTACCTTTGGCATCAAGGGTGGAGCCTGTGGAGGGGGTTATTCTCAGGTAATCCCGATGGAAAATATTAACCTCCATTTCACCGGAGATATCCATAGCGTTGAAACCGCCCATAACCTATTTAATGCGGCGCTTGATGCTCATCTTCTCCACAAAAACAAACTGAATATCGACCCGCTCAATATTACTTTACGTCGCTGTGTGGATGTCAGTGACCGCGCTCTTCGGCAGATAGTAACTGGATTAGGTGGTAAAGCGAATGGGATACCCCGGGAAACCGGCTATGACATCACGGTAGCGACAGAGACGGCCGCTATTCACGCTCTTACCACCGGTCTTTTTGATTTAAGGAAGAGGCTGGCAAGAATGGTCTGCGGTTTTAGTTACCAGGGAAAAGCGGTAACTGCAGAGGACCTGAAGGTAGCGGGAGCAATGACTGTGCTGATGAAAGACTCCATCAAGCCGAATTTAGTTCAAAGTTTGGAGAATAGTCCGGTGATTGACCATGGTTTCCCCTTTGCCAATGTGGCCCATGGAAACAATTCGGTTCTCGCCGATATGGTTGCTCTCAAATTGGCCGATTATGTGATTACCGAAAGTGGCTTTGGTGCCGACTGCGGAGCAGAGAAGTTAGTTGATGTTGTCTGTCGTCAAAGCGGACTCAAACTTGATGCCGTTGTTATCACCTGTTCAATCCGTGCCCTTAAAATGCATGGAGGTGCCTTTGTTCTTAAGCCGGGACAGAAATATGATAAAGAGTTAGCGGAAAAGGAAAATATGCCTGCCCTGGAGAAGGGATGCGAGAATCTAAAGGTTCATCTGGAGAATATGCTCTCCTTTGGAATTCCCGTTGTGGTTACGGTCAACCGGTTTACTGCCGATCGAGATAAGGAAATAGAATTTGTCCGCAAATATGCGCTTGATAATGGTGCTTATGCCTCAGTTGCTATTGATCCCTGGGCAAAGGGTGGGGATGGCTGTATTGAGGCGGCTGAGGCGATTGTCAAAGCATGTGAGGAACCTAATAATTTCCGTCTCCTCTATCCGGATGAGCTCTCCATCAAAGAGAAGATTGAGACGATTGCGACCAAGATCTATCGTGCAGATGGGGTTGATTACTCGCCTTTAGCCGAAAAAAGAATCAAATTATATACCAAACTTGGCTATGATAGGTTATGTCTCAATATGGCCAAGACCCATCTTTCCCTTTCTCATGATCCGGAACTAAAAGGGGTTCCCAAAAATTACCGCATTCCGGTGCGAGATATTCGGGCCTCCGTTGGAGCAGGTTTTCTCTATCCCCTTCTTGGTGAAATGAGGACGATGCCCGGACTTCCTTCGCTTGCAGCCTTTGTTCCGGTCGATATTGATGAAAGCGGAAAGACGGTAGGACTATTTTGAAAAGTATAGTATAAGCAGAGTAAACTCTGCCACTACATAAAAAAATATTGTATTGTAGTGGTCGAGCTTGCTCGACTTTGTTCATGAACAAAACCATACCCCATGAGACAATTAAGCGGCTTGCTCTCTATCTGCGTTCTCTCCGTTATTTAGCCAGAAAGAGGGTTGAGATAATCTCCTCACGAAAATTGACCGAGCATATCAATGCCTCTCCTGCTCAAGTGAGAAAGGACTTAGCCTGTTTTGGAGAGTTCGGTGTCCCGGGAGTTGGTTACCAGGTCAAAAAACTTATTGCCGAGATTGAGTCAATCTTGGGATTAAAGAAAAAGCAAGAAGTAGCTCTTGTTGGAATAGGGAAGTTGGGCAGTGCTTTGCTTGCTTATCCTGGTTTTAAGAGATTTGGTTTCAGAATCTCTGCTCTGTTTGACAACAGCCCCGAGAAGATTGGGAAAAAGATTTCTGGATTGAAAGTTGAAGATGTGGCCAGGATCGAAGAAGTATTAAGAAGAAAAAAGATCAAAATTGCTATAATCACAGTTCCCGCCGCAAATGCCCAGGAAGCAGCAGATAGATTGGTAGCCGCTGGCATCAAGGTAATCCTGAATTTTGCTCCCCGTTACTTAAATATCCCTCAAGGAGTCATTATCAATACTATCGATATGGCTATTGAGTTAGAATGCCTTATTTACTATCTCACTCGCTAAAATTGACATAAAAGTTTTTCTGTTTTATAATTTGTGATAATTTTCACAAAGTAGATGATAAAAGGAACAGAAGTTTATTATGTAAAGAATGAGGAGTGGCAAAAATTTTTAAAGCAAACTCTGACAAAATACTGCCTTTATGCTCCGGGAAAAGGATTGGTTGAGCCAGAGTATCGTATCTTCGGACCAGAAGAAGATTTATCCCAAATAGTTTATGGTGGAGCGAGAACCACCCAACCCCTTAAATTTTTTATTTATCCTCCTCGAGAAAAGGTCAGTCCCGACCAACCATCATCCGATGAAAAGACCATTATTCTTGGAGTTAAGGCCTGTGACTTAAAGGCACTCTCTGTCCTGGATAAAATCTTCTTAGATCCTGATTTCCCCGATCCCTTCTATCAGAAAAGAAGGGAAAATACTATTCTTATCAGTGATGACTGTACCGAACCCAAAGAGAGTTGCTTCTGTATCCTTTTAGGGGGTAACCCTTTTCCTGAGGAGGGATTTGACCTGAACCTATCCTTTTTACCTGCCCGTCCGGCAGGCGGGAATAAGGGAATATTGGTTGAGGTTGGCTCAAAAAAAGGAAAGGATTTACTTGAAGAATACAAAATTCCGCTACTTCCAGCGGAAGAAAATCACTTGAAGATGCGGCAGGAGAAGAGAGAGAAAGTAATTGGAAAATTAAAGAAGATAAATAAAGATTTCAAATTTCCTCAGGATCCCCTGACATTGACGAAAGGAAAATATGATTCGCCGGTCTGGAGTGAGGTTTCCGAAGATTGTGTTGGTTGCGCTGCCTGTACCAATATCTGTCCCGCTTGCCACTGTTTTTTACTTGCTGAGGTTTTGACTACGAAGTTTGAAAAGGAACGTTATTGGGACTCCTGTCAATATACAGGCTTTGCTCGAGTGGCCGCCGGAGCGAATCCCCGTAAAAAACTGATGGAGAGATTCCGTAACCGTTTCTATTGCAAACTGGAGCATAAACCCGAAAATTTTGAACTTCTTGCCTGTACCGGTTGTGGTAGATGTATTGAAGCCTGTCAGGGAAAGATTGATATCCGGGAGGTATTAACTAAAGTAGCCAGGAGTAAAGAATAAAGAGATGAAGAACCCTTATTTACCCATTGAGGCAAAAATAGAAAAGGTCATTGCCGAGACGCCGAATATAAAAACTTTTGTCCTTAAACCAAAAGAAGAGATTCCTTTTGCTACGGGGCAATTTGTTGAGATAACTGTTCCCGGAATTGGCGAAGCACCGTTTACTCCATCTTCTTCTCCCTATCTGAAGGAAAAAATTGAGATAACCATTATGGATGTGGGACGAGTGACCAACAAATTACACCAGATGGCAGCGGGAGAAATAGTTGGCATCCGTGGCCCATATGGTAAGGGATATCCCTTAGATAAGATGTATGGAAAAGAGGTCCTTATTTTGGGTGGGGGAGTAGGTATGGCCCCTTTGCGTTCCTTTCTTTTGGCTCTTTTGGAAGAAGCAGATAAGTTTAAGCGAATTGTTCTCTGCTATGGAGCAAAAACACCAGAAGATATTGTTTATAAAGGTCAATTTGTAGAGTGGGTGAAGGATAAGAATTTAGAGGTCTATCGCAGTGTGGATAAAGCCGATAGCAAATGGAAGGAGACTGAAGGTGTGGTTACGGTGCTTTTAGATAAGTTCAAAATGAATTTAGAAAATTCTGTAGCCATTGTCTGCGGTCCACCGATAATGATGAAGTTTGGAACCAAGAGGGTGTTAGAATTGGGACACAGACCGGAAAATATTTATCTTTCTATGGAGAAGAATATGTCCTGCGGTGTTGGTAAATGTGGTCACTGCGCTCTGGGTAGATTCTATGTCTGTAAGGATGGACCGGTGTTTAGTTATGAGCAAATTAAGGAGACTCCAGAAATCTGGGACTGATGAAACGCTTATTCATCGACTTAGAGGTTTGCTATAAATGTAAGGAGTGCCCTGCTAAGTGCAGCTATTTTTACCATCCGGAGAATAAGGGAATAATCAACCTGTTAGAGTTAGCTTCACACATCCTGGTTTGCCGTAAATGTGAGGAAGCGCCCTGTGTGAAATCCTGTCCTAATGAGGCATTGGAGAAGCAGTCAGATGGCAGTCTAAAAAGATACAGCATGCGCTGCACCGGTTGTAAGACCTGCACTCTTGCCTGTCCTTTTGGAGCCATTTATCCGGAGATTGTTCCTTACCTTACCTCGCAATGCGATCACTGCCTGAAAGGATTGAAGGGAGAACTACCTGAGTGTGTCAAGAGCTGCCCGGAGAAGGCCGTGCAGTATATTGAGGTTAAAGAATCGAAAGAAAAGGATATCTATTTTATCGGGGATAACTTAGCCGTTCATGCAATTCCCTGGAAAAAGGAATGAACTTAATATTTAATTTTCTTGTCTTTCCTGGCTTTCTCTTTACGGCAGTTATTGGATGTCTTGCCTCCTGGATTGACCGGAAGGTTACTGCCCGGGTCCAATGGCGGGTTGGTCCACCAATACTTCAGCCATTTTATGATCTGGTAAAACTATCCGGCAAAGAGACGATCGTTCCTCGGGGAGGAGCCAGATTAACCTTTTTGGCTATGCCGATAGTTGCTCTTTCGGCGATAACCCTGGTTTCTACTTTAATCTGGCGCGTGCTTCTCTCTCCACAAACAACCTTTTTAGGTGATTTGATTGTTGTTATTTATCTCTTGACCATTCCCTCAATTGCCTTAATTATCAGTGGGGCGGCTTCGGCAAATCCCCTGGCTTCTTTAGGTGCGAGTAGAGAGATGAAGTTAATCTTAGGGTATGAACTTCCCTTTATCTTGGCAATATTTGTTCCGGTAATAAAGGCTAATGGTATCATAAGGTTAGGAGAGCTACTTGCCTGGCAGTGGACTAATCATATTTTTGTCGGTTCTCTCTCCGGTTTTATTGCTTTTATTGTCGTTATTCTTTGTATGCAGGCAAAACTCGGTTTGGTTCCTTTTGATGCCCCGGAGGCGGAGACAGAAATTATTGCCGGTCCCTACATTGAGTATTCCGGCACCCCTTTAGCTATATATAAACTTACCCGCTGGATGATGCTTTTTGTTATCCCAATGTTTTTGGTAGTGATCTTTATGGGTGGAATTAATTTTTCCGGCTGGCATATCTTATGGGGCATCTTGAAGTATGTCCTCCTTCTGGTTATTATCGTTTTAATTCGTAACACCAATCCGCGGCTAAGAATTGACCAGGCGATGAAATTCTTCTGGGGACCGGTAACCGGGTTGGCAATTTTGGCGGTGATTTTAGCACTACTTGGGCTGTAAGTTTACACCCCCACCTATTTCCTCCCCCCTTGAGGGGGAGGATTGAGGAGAGGGGGCAAAAAATGAACTTGAAATTAAAGGCATTAAAAAAATCATTGTGGTTGTTCCACTTCAATAGCGGTTCCTGCAATAACTGCGATATTGAAATCCTGGATTGCCTGACGCCAAAATTTGATTTGGAAAGATTTGGAATCAAATTGATTGGAAGTATCCGCCATGCTGATGTAATGGTGGTTACCGGGTTTGTGAGCAGACAGACCGCTCCCAGATTAAAAAGGCTTTACCAGCAGGCGCCAAAACCGGTTATTGTTATTGCCTGTGGAAGTTGTGCCTGCTCGGGTGCGATATTTGCTCCCTCTTACAATATGGCCGGTCCGGTGGATAAGATCATTCCCGTGGATGCCTACATCCCTGGTTGTCCACCAAAACCGCAGGCAATTATTGCCGCCGTAGTAAAATTATGGAAAAAACTTTAAGTAGGTCAATCGAAAGCATCAAGGAAAGGTTTTCTAAAGAGATTATTGAATTTGAGGAGAAGTCTCCAAAGCGGTATTACATTCTGATAGATAGAAAAGATTTACTAAAATTGGTTAATTTTATCTTTAATGACCTCCAGGCGCGATTTATCATTGAGACCGGATTGGATACACCCGAAGGAATAGAGATTTTATACCATTTCTCATTTGATAAAGTTGGTAAGGTGGTAAGTATCCGCACCTTACTGCCCAGAGAGAAACCTGAGGTTGAATCCATCAGCCTGATCATTAAGGGTGCGCAATGGATTGAAAGGGAAATTCAGGACATTCTGGGGGTAAAGTTTTTAAACCATCCCGATCCCCGGAGATTCATTTTAGCCGATGACTGGCCAGAGGGAGTCTATCCCTACAGGAAGAAATAAGATGGCGGAAAAGAAAAAGAGAACGATCATACCTATCGGTCCTTATCATCCTCTGCAGGAGGAAGCAGAGCATTTCCGGCTTTTTGTTGAAGGAGAAAGGATCGTTGATATTGACTGGAAGACCGGATACAACCATCGGGGGATTGAATGGGTTTCCGAGACCCTGTCCTACGATCAGATAACATTTTTGGTGGAAAGGGTCTGTGGAATCTGCTCCACCTCACATCCTCTTGCCTTCTGCAATGCCGTTGAGGATTTATCCGGGATTGAGATTCCGGAAAGGGCGAAATATATCAGAAGTCTCATTGCTGAACTTGAAAGGATTCATTCCCATCTTCTCTGGATGGGCCTGGCCGGCCACTTCCTTGGCTATGATACGGTCTGGATGTGGACCTGGAAGTACCGGGAACCGGTCTTGGATATTATGGAGGCGGTAACCGGAAACCGCCAGAATTATGCAATGCTGAAGCCAGGAGGGGTAAGAAGGGACATTGAAGAAGGGGATATACCAGGAATTTTAAAGATGGTTGAGGAATTAATACCCAGGATTGACCTTTTAGTCGGTGTGGCGAAGGATGACCCGGTAATCCACGCCCGCACAAAAGGGGTAGGCATCTTAACCAGGCAGGAGGCTCATAACTATGGAGCAAGCGGTCCTACGGCCAGAGCATCCGGTGTTAAGATTGATATCCGAAGGGATGAACCCTATGCCGCCTAT
>DAOWFY010000041.1 GCA_030637775.1 bacterium
GAAGTTCCCTGAAGCGTGCCTTGTTAGCGACGAGCGGGCACGGTGTCCTCGAAGAGGACGAGCGAGGAGCAACGAGAGTGCAGATTCCCTCGCTGGGGGAATCAGACGTGCCGCTGAAGGAAACTGCCGAGCCTACTTATTCAATTTTATAGGTTCTTTTTAGCTCCTCTTTGATGAGGTTTTCCTGCCGGCTACTTAATCCCTTGGGAGAACGCTTTTTTGCCGGAGAAATCCTTTTAAAAAAATTCAGGGAGCCAATCACTTGCGCACCCCTTTCCTTTACTCTTCCTTTTAGTTCCTTATCGGAGGTTACCACAAGAATTTCCTGCGGTTTTTTCTCATCTTCAACGATCCTTTTAATGAGACTGTCGGCTGTTTCCCCCTTTGTATAAAAAGCCTTTATTCTTTGATGCAGTGAAGGAAAAGGAAAAACCTCTTCCTTCCCATCAAAGACAACGGTTATATCTAATTTTGGATGTCCTCTCTGGTAGAGATCTAAGAAATGAAGCAGCGCCTTTCTTCCCTCGGCAAGATTAATTCCCTTAACTTCCTTTAATACCTTTTTCCTTAATTCTGGCGCGGCCCAGATGAGGTTATAACCGTCGATGATTATTTTCATTTTTGTGGATGGGGTCAGGTCTCAACATTTGACAAAATTCTTTACGTGTTCAACCCTGTGGCATTTTGTCAAATGTTGAGACCTGTCCCCTACATTTCTCGCATAGATCCGGATATTCTTTGTTCTTGCCGACCGATTGATGATAGACCCAGCAGCGACTACATTTTTGGTGGTTTGTATGCTCAATTTTAATGGAACTTTTCTTTTGCTTTTCTATTTTTAGTTCAGAGACAAGGAGAAGATCGGTCACCTGAGAAAAAGTTTTTAAAAACTTAATCGTCTCATCATCCGGAAGCGAAAGAATCACTTTTGCCTCCATACTGCTGCCAATAATTTTTTTGATTCTCGCCTCCTCCAATGCCTTTAATATTTTCTTCCTTAATTTTAGGAATCTTTCCCATCTAAAAAGTAATTTTTCATTTGCCTTTTTTCTCCCTGGCCAGGCTAAAAGATGAATGCTGAGGGTATCATTTTTCTTCTGAGGAAAGTTCTGCCAGACCTCCTCGGTGGTGAAGGAAAGGATAGGAGCAAGAATATTAAGCAGGAAAATGGTAATCTGGTAAATGGCGGTCTGGGCCGATCTTCTCTCCTTTGATTTTTTTCCGCAGGTATATAGTCTATCCTTCAAGGTATCAAAATAGAAGGAGGAAAGCGCATCATTACAGAAATTATAGACAATCATAAAGATATTATGCAAATCAAAATTTTCGTAGTAATCTTCTGCCTTATTTAATATTTCCCTTGCTTTTTCCATTGCCCAGCGGTCAATCTCTAAGAGTTCTTTATCCGTGATCTTATCCCTTTCCGGGTCAAAGTCAAAGAGATTTCCCAGGCAAAACCGAAAAGTATTGCGCAGGCTGCGGTAAATACCGATTAAGTATTTGATGATTTCAGGGGAGATGCGGATATCCGCCTGGTAATCTTCCGAAGCAGCCCAAAGCCTGAGGATATCTGCTCCATTCCTTTCAATAATCTCAAAGGGTGTAATCACATTGCCCAAGGATTTGGACATCTTTTTCCCCTCGGAATCGACCACAAAGCCGTGGGTAAGAACGGTCTTGAAAGGAGAACTGTTTCTTGTCCCTACTGCGGTAAGCAGACTTGTCTGAAACCAGCCCCGATGCTGGTCAGAACCCTCTAAATAAAGGTCGGCGGGATATCCTAATTCCTCTTGCTTCTCTAAAACTGCCTGATGGCTCACTCCCGAGTCAAACCAGACATCAAGGATATCGTTCTCCTTGCTAAATTCTCTCTCTCCACAATGAGGGCATTTAAAATTTTCGGGAAGAATTTCCTTTGCTTCCTTAAGAAACCAGATATCGGAACCTTCTTTTTCTATTCTTTCCGCGATATTTTTAATCGTCTCCTCAGTGATAACCGGTTTTTTACATTTCTGGCAATAAAAAATAGGCAAAGGCGCTCCCCAATATCTCTGCCGGGAAAGGCACCAGTCGGGTCGTTCTTTTATCGTACCTTTAATTCTTTCTTTGCTTTCCCCTGGGACCCAGCTTACTTTTTCGACTGCTGCCAAAAGCTTTTCTCTCAAATTCCTATGCTCTACATTCAGGAACCATTGCTCGGTGGCTCTGAAGATCACCGGTCTTTTGCAACGCCAGCAATGGGGATAGGAATGGGTAATTTCCTCCTTAAAGAAGAGAGAGCCTTCTCTTTTCAATTTTTCAATAATTAATTTATTTGCAGAAAAAACATTAATCCCCTCAAATTCTTTAACCTCTTTGGCGAATCTCCCTTTTTCATCGACGGGAGAGAAAATGGGCAAATGGTATTTCAGACCTACTTTATAGTCATCCTCCCCATGGCCGGGAGCAGTGTGAACACAGCCTGTTCCCTC
>DAOWFY010000069.1 GCA_030637775.1 bacterium
AAGTCTTTGAATTGACGAAGATGTTTAAAAATGCTAATATGATTCTTTTAATAAATTTTTCATCCCTTTCCGTTCCTCAAGTTACAAATTTGCGTCAAAGGGTAAGGAAGGCAAAAGGAAGTTGTAAAGTAGCAAAAAAAAGCCTTGCTTCATTAGCCTTGAAAGAGACCTCTTTGGAGGATCTTTTACCCTATTTAGAAAATTTAACCGGGGTGACAGGATTTGTTCTTGGCGATGAGGCAAATAGTCAGAGACTGGCGGAGGTTCTGACAAACTTTGGTAAAGAATTTGAATCCTTTGGGGTAAAGGCAGGATACTTCAGTAATAGACTTCTTTCCCCGGAAGAGACTCGGTTATTGGCAAGATTACCTTCTCGAGATACTATTTTAGCAGAATTAATTGGTAGTTTAAATCTTTCTTTAGCAGGGTTTCTAAATCTTCTTGTCGCACCTCTTCGCGATTTTATTAATCTGCTGAATAACATAGGAAAAAAGGAAGAAAAATAAAATGACACAAAGTGTCACCCTGAGCCCATGGCGAAGGGTCTCATACTACGGATGAGATTCTTCGGTCTATGACCTCAGAATGACATCTGCGTCCAAAAGAAGGAGACAAAAAAATGATGGCAGAAAAGAAAGCAGTGAAATCTGTAAAGAAGGAGAAAGCTACGCCGAAGAAGGAAGAAAAATTAGTTTCTAAAGAGGATTTTGTTGCCGCAATTGAGAAAATGAATATTTTGGAGTTATCGGAATTGACGAAAACTTTAGAGGAGAAATTTGGCGTAAAAGCCTCTGTTCCGGTTGCGCCGGTAGCCCAGACAACTCCTGGTAGAGAGGCCTCTCCCGAGGAAGAGGAAAAAACCTCTTTTGATGTAATTTTGGCTGAAGTAGGAGAGAAGAAAATTCCGGTAATCAAGGAGATAAGAACCATTACTAACTTGGGTCTGAAGGAATCGAAGGATTTTGTGGAGTCTGCTCCCAAACCTATTAAGGAGAAGATAGAGAAGAAAGAGGCGGAGGAGATTAAGAAAAAATTGGAGGCGGTTGGCGCTAAAGTAGAGATAAAGTGATGATGAGCGGAAATAGAAAAAAATTTTTGTCAGAGGAGATTCCTAATCTCTTAGAGATGCAACTTACCTCATATGAAAATTTTCTCCAGAAAGATGCGGAGACCACCCGGAGAGAAAACAGGGGTTTAGAATATGCTTTTCGGAAGTTCTTCCCTATCTCCAGAAATGATGACCTTGTTACTTTACAATATTTAGGTTATTCTCTGGAGCCTTCTTACTCTAATCAATTTGAATGTCAGCGTAATGGGACCACTTATGCTTATAATCTTAAGGTGAAATTTCGTCTCATTATCAAGGAAAAAGTAAAGGGCAAGAGCACCTCAAGTACTGATGAGATTAAAGAAATAAAGGAGCAGGAGGTTTATCTTGGCGCTCTTCCCATTATGACCGACCGGGGAACTTTTATCATCAATGGGGTAGAAAGAGTAGTTGTTCAACAGCTGCAAAGATCTCCGGGAGTTTACTTTAAGGAAGAATTGACTGAGGGTGCACAGAGACTATATTCGGCCAAAATTATCCCCCTCCGGGGAATGACTCTTGAATTTAGTTTTCATAACAATCTCTGGTATGCCTCTTTATTAGGCAGGAACAAAATTAAAATCTTTGTTACCACTCTCCTCCGCGCTTTAGGATATAAGACAGATCGTGAGATTGTAGAGGTTATTTGCCCGAAACCGAAAAGACCAGAAGAAGTTATTATCAATACCTTACACAGAGATTATCTAAGGAGTTCTGAGGAGGCGATTTTGAAAATCTATAGCCTGCTACAACCTGGTTATCCGAAGGTTCTTAAGATTGCGATCGCTTTCTTTCAACAGCTCTTCTTTGGTAAATATGGTTACGATCTTTCCTTGGCCGGAAGGAAGCAATTGAATAGGAAATTGGGTTTAAATTTAGAAGAGAGAACCTTGACAAAAGCCGATATTATTGAGACATTAAGATATTTACTTGGTCTCCAGAGGGGAGAAGGAAATGTTGATGATATTGACCATTTGGGAAATAAGCGGGTAAGAACAGTGGGAGAGTTAGTGGAGGTCCAGGTAGAGATTGGATTGGCAAGATTGGCAAGATTTATTAGAGAGAGAACAACCCTTCAAGAACCAAAAACATTGTCCGTTCTGGATCTCGTGAATTCTCGCGCTTTTTCGGCCGCGATCAATGACTTCTTCAATCGGAATCAACTTTCTCAATTTCTCGATCAGACAAACCCCCTTTCCGAACTGACCCATAAGAGAAGACTCTCCGCTATTGGGGAAGGAGGAATCATTGAGAGGAAGAGGGTAGGGTTTGAGGTTAGGGATGTCCATTACACCCACTACGGAAGGATCTGTCCCATTGAGACACCGGAAGGGGGCAATATTGGGCTGATCACCTCCTTCTCTGTTTATGCCAAAATAGATAAATTGGGTTTTTTAAGGACCCCTTACCGTAAAGTAATAAAAGGAAGAGTAACCGACAAAATAGAATATCTCTCAGCCGATGAAGAAGATGAATACATCATTGCTCAGGCAAATTCCCTGCTGGATAAAAAGGGAAGATTTTTGGAGAAAGAGGTCTCAACAAGATCTAAAGGAGCATTTCTGATGACGGAGCCTTCCTTGATCAATTATATGGATATTTCCCCCAAGCAGATCTTAAGTCCGACTGCCTCCCTCATTTCATTCTTAGAACATGATGATGCTAATCGAGCACTTATGGGTTCTAATATGCAGAGGCAGAGCGTACCCTTAATCAGACCAGAATCCCCATTAGTAAAGACGGGGATGGAGAAGATTATCGTAAGGGATTCGGGAGCAGTACTGCGGGCAGAGAGTAGCGGAGAGGTTGTGGAGGTAGATAGTGAAAGAATTGTAATTAAGAAGGTGCCCTCTGACTCTCTCCAATTAAAGGACAAAGTGGTTCAACATTTTAGGAAATTTGTGCGATTAAACCAGGATACCTGTTTTCACCAATCTCCCATTGTGGATAAAGGAGAAAGGATAAAGAAAGGTCAAATTATTAGTGACGGTCCGGCGATCTCGCAAGGGGAACTTGCTTTGGGGAGAAATGTGTTTGTTGCCTTTATGCCTTGGTATGGTTATAATTTTGAAGATGCCATTTTAATTAGCGAAAAATTAGTAAAGGAAGATATCTATACATCCATTCACATTAAGGAATTTAAAGTAGAGGCAAGAGAGACGCCACTGGGTGTGGAAGAGATTGCCCGGGATATTCCGAATCTTTCTGAAGAAGCGCTTAAGAATTTAGATGAAGAAGGAATTATCCGCATTGGAGCGGAAGTAAAGCCAAATGATATTCTTGTGGGGAAAGTTTCTCCCAAGAGTGAGACAGAACTTTCTTCTGAGGAGAGACTTCTTCGGGTAATCTTTGGGGAAAAAGCAAAAGATGTAGCCAATACCTCTCTTTATGTCCCTCCTGGTATTTCAGGAATTGTGATCAATGTGAGAAAGTTTTCTCGCTCCTTAGAGGAGAAGAGCAAGAAGGAAAAAGAAGCAGAGAGAAAAGAAATTCTTAAGGTTCAAAGGACCTTCAAAAGAAGAAAAGAAGAAATTCTTAAATCAGGGGCAGATAAGATTAAACTCTTGCTTCCTGCTCTTCAAAAGAGTAAAATTCTTCCCTTGCTCTCGGTCCTTAAAAGCCGTAATCTAAAGAGAAGGGAAAAGTTTGAAAGTAGTGTCCTGGATCTTATTAAAAAGGAAAAACTGCGGGAGAGGATTAAAAAGCTTTTAGAGTTAATCGTGACAGAGATAAATAAGATTGATTCTCAAGAGAACAGGTTGATTGATCGGATCAAAAAGGGTGATGCCCTCCCTTCTGATGTTATAAAAAGAATTGTCGTAGAGGTAGCAATTAAAAAGCCGATTGCGGTCGGGGATAAGGTATCCGGCCGCCATGGCAATAAAGGTGTGATTGCTCGGATTCTTCCCGAAGAGGATATGCCTTATCTTGCTGATGGGACACCGGTGGAGATCGTCTTAAATCCTTTAGGTGTTCCCTCCCGGATGAATCTTGGTCAGATCTTAGAGACACATTTGGGATGGGTGGCAAAGACCTTGGGGATCTCGGTTGAAAGTCCTGTTTTTGAAAGCCTTTCTGAGGAGAGTATAAAAAATCTTCTTAAAAAGGCTCATCTTCCTGAAGACGGAAAAGTTGTTCTCTGTGATGGTCGGACGGGTGAACCTTTTCTTCAGAAGGTTACCGTAGGCCATATCTATATGATGAAGCTATTCCACCTCGCAGATGAGAAGGTTCATGCCCGTAGTGTGGGCTCCTATTCTTTAGTAACCCAGCAACCTTTAGGGGGAAGAGCACAATTTGGTGGCCAGAGGTTCGGGGAGATGGAGGTGTGGGCCTTAGAAGGTTATGGTGCTGCTTATACCCTCCAGGAAATTCTGACCGTAAAGAGCGATGATACTGTTGGCAGAAGAAAAATTTATGAATCGATTGTTAAAGGAAAAAGTTTCTCCGAACATAGAATTCCCGAATCATTTAATGTTTTAATGAAGGAATTAAGGGGCTTGGGATTGAATGTCAGGATAGAAAAGGATAAAGAAGGCCGGAGAGAGATTTCCCTGTGCATCGCCTCTCCCTCAACCATTCGTTCCTGGTCATCGGGTGAGGTGAAGAAAGCAGAAACAATTAATTACCGGACATTTAAACCGGAGAAGGATGGCCTTTTCTGTGAAAAGATCTTCGGCCCCGTGAAGGATTGGGAATGTGCCTGTGGAAAGTATAAGAAGATTAAATATAAGGGCATTGTCTGCGATCGTTGTGGAGTAGAAATTACTACATCTGATGTTCGCCGGGAGAGGATGGCACATCTTGAACTTGCTGCCCCGGTTAGCTATATCTGGTTATTTAAAAGTACCGCTAACTGGATGGGGCTTCTCTTAGAAATGACACAGAGCAGACTAGAGATGATTCTCTATTATGAACGCTATGTGGTGATTAAACCTGGAGAAAGTGCCTATCAAAAGAAGGAGTTACTTACCGAAGAGGAGTATCAAAGAGCCATCGCTAATTGCAAAGGATTCAAGGCTGGTATTGGGGCAGAAGCCATCAGGGAGCTCTTAAAGGAGATTGATTTAAAAAGAACCGAGAGTAGTCTTTTGCGAAAGATAAAATCTACCAAATATAAGAGTAAAAGGAAAAACCTTATTAAAAATTTAAGAGTTACCCAAGGTTTACAAAAGAGTGGAGTGAAACCGGAATGGATGATTGCCAACGTTGTTCCCATTTTACCTCCGGATCTCAGGCCTCTTTTACCCTTGGAGGGGGGGAGGTTTGCTACCAGCGATCTCAATGATCTCTATCAGAGAGTAATTAACCGTAATAATCGCTTAAAAAGATTATTAAAGTTAAGAGCTCCCGACATCATTATTCGTAATGAAAAACGCATGCTTCAGGAAGCGGTGGATAACCTTTTGGATAATGGTCGGCATGGTAATCCTGTACTTGGCCGGGGAAATCGACCCCTTAAGTCGATTTCAGATTTCCTTAAGGGTAAGCAGGGCAGATTCCGGCAGAATCTCTTAGGTAAGAGGGTTGACTATTCAGGAAGGGCGGTTATTGTCGTTGGACCTGAATTAAAAATTAATGAATGTGGATTACCCAAGTATATGGCTCTTGAACTTTTTGCTCCTTTTATCTTAAGAGAGTTAAGGAAAAGAGAGTATATTCATACCATAAGTTCTGCAAAAAAAGCCCTGGAGAAAAATGAGCCAGAGGTTTGGGAGATATTAGAGGAGGTAATAAAGAACCACCTTGTTCTTCTGAATAGGCAACCAACACTCCATCGCTTATCCATTCAGGCTTTTCAACCGAGGTTGATCGAAGAGAATGTGATTAAACTGCACCCCCTTGTATGTTCTGCCTTCAATGCCGACTTTGATGGGGATCAGATGGCAGTCCATGTTCCTCTTTCTCCGGAAGCGGAGATGGAGGCCAACCTTCTGATGAGTGCCGCGACGCACGTTCTCGCTCCAGCCAATGGGAAGCCTATTGTTACTCCAACTCAGGATATTGTAATTGGATGCTATTATTTAACCAGCATTGAGCCAAAGGAACCAGACCTTGAGATTTACAGCAATTCCAATGAAGTCCTGGCCGCTTACTACTCTGGTAGACTCTCCCTCCATACTAAAATTAAGGTTCAGATCGAAAATGAGATTAAGGAGACCACGGTAGGCAGGATCCTCTTTAATGAGATTTTACCGGTCGGCTTGGATTTTAAGAATCTTCTCATTAATAAAGAGATTTTAGGAAAATTGATTAGTGAGATCTTCTCTAAGTTTGGCTATCAGGAAACAATAAAATTTTTGGATGAGGTAAAGGAACTGGGATTTAAATTTGCTACTCTCGGTGGAATTTCCATCTCAATAGATGATCTGATAATTCCTGAGAAAAAGAAGGATTTAGTGGAAAAAGCGAAGGTTCAAACAAGCCGCTTTGAAAAGGATAACCGGAAAGGGATAATTACCGATGGAGAAAGGTATAATAAAGTGATTGATATTTGGGCCTCTTCCACCAGTGAGATTGCTAAGGAGGTTTTTCTTGCTCTGGACAAGAGCCAGGGGGATGGATACTTCAATCCGATCTTTATTATGGTGGATTCCGGTGCTCGTGGGACACAGACTCAGGTAAATCAATTAACCGGAATAAGAGGTTTAATGACCAGACCT
>DAOWFY010000121.1 GCA_030637775.1 bacterium
CAACTTTAGGACTCTACCTAAAATATCTTCATTGCTGAACCGCTGATCTAATTTCCCTATTAACCCTTTAATATCCTTGCTTATTTTCTCCGATGGTGGTATTCTATTATTCATTGTGAGGTCTCCTTTTAGAGGGCTGTAACCCCTGTGGTTATGGCCCTCTCTTAGGGGATTTTCCCCTATTAACTTCTTTTTATTCTTATAGGATACCTCACGCCCTAATCTTTTTCCAGATATTTTAAGACATTACCCTTTTTATACGGTTTAAAAAGTTGAGAAAATGAAAGGAAGGCGTATGGCTAAAAGTAAGGTGATTGTCACGGTAGTGGGGAAGAATCGGATAGGGGTTTTATCTGAAGTAACCACTGCCATTGCAGCCCTTGGTGGTAATATTATGGATATTAGCCAGAAGATGCTATCCGGCTATTTCAACCTGATTATGATCGTGGATATCTCAAAGGCAAAGGTGAACCTGGCCGATTTTAAGGAAAAATTGGAGAAATTGGAAGACAAAAAGGGCTACAAAATCAGCGTTCAGCATGAGAAAGTCTTCCATTATATGCACCGTATTTAATAAGGGGAGAAAATGGAGATAGGTTCAGAAGAGATATTGGAAACCATCCGGATGGTTGAGCTACAGAACCTGGATATTAGAGCGGTAACGATATCCATAAATCTTTTAGATTGTAGCCATTCAGATATAAAAGATTTACAGTCTAAGATAACACAAAAAATAGTAAAATATGCCAAGAGTTTGGTTAAGGTTTGCCAGGAAATTGAATCCATCTATGGCATCCCTATTGTCAATGAACGCATTGCGGTCACGCCAATTTCTCTGGTTGGGGCCAGTTGCAATGTAAAGAATTATGTCCCGATAGCAAAAACTTTGGATGAAGCGGCTAAAAAGGTAGGAGTGGACTTTATCGGTGGATTTTCTGCTTTGGTAGAGAAAGGTCTTACTAAAAGCGATCTGAAACTTATTGACTCTATTCCAGAGGCCCTTGCCTCTACCGATTTTGTCTGTAGTAGCGTTAATGTTGCGGCCACAAAGGTTGGAATAAATATGGATGCGGTGATCAGGATGGGCAGGATTATCAAGGAAACGGCTGAATTAACGGCTAAAAATAATGGTATCGGCTGCGCCAAGTTAGGTGTATTTGCTAATCTTCCCGGGGATGTTCCCTTTATGCCGGGGGCTATCCACGGAGTTGGCCAGAGCGAATGCGTTATTAATGTTGGAGTAAGTGGTCCCGGGGTGGTGAAGTCAGTTTTGGGAAAAATGGCAGATGCCAATTTAAATGAAATGGCAGAAGTGATAAAGAAAACCTCCTTCAAAATCACCCGTATGGGAGAATTAGTTGGAAGAGAGGTAGCAGAAAAATTGAAGGTTGAGTTTGGTAGCGTTGACCTTTCGCTTGCTCCTACCACTAAAGTGGGAGATAGTATTGCTCAGATTTTAGAGTTAATGGGTCTGGAGGTCTGTGGCACCCACGGAACAACCGCCGCATTAGCTCTTCTTACCGATGCGGTAAAGAAGGGAGGGGCAATGGCTTCTTCCTCGATAGGAGGTTTCAGCGGCGCCTTTATCCCTGTCTGTGAGGATAGAGGGATGGTTGAGGCGGTGAGAAAAGGAGCAATTGGTCTGGATAAGTTGGAGGCAATGACATCCGTTTGCGCGGTTGGTTTAGATATGGTCGTTGTTCCCGGGAATAGTTCAGAGGAAACAATCTCGGCCATTATCGCTGATGAGATGGTTATCGGGGTGATCAATAATAAAACCACGGGAGTAAGGATTATTCCCGCTCCGGGAAAAAAGGCAGGAGAAAAAGTAAAATTTGTTGGCCACAAAGGGCTTTTAGGAGAAGGGATCGTGATGCCGGTGAATAAATATGGTGCAAAGAAGTTTATTCAGCGCGGTGGAAAAATTCCTGCCCCCTTGCGAAGCTTAGGGAATTGAAAATGAACCATCGAGAAAGAGTTTTAGCCTCCTTGCAGCATAAAGAGCCGGATAGAATCCCCATAGATTTAGGGGGGATGGATTCTACCGGAATTGTGGGTATAGCCTATAACAGGCTCAAGAAATATTTAGGAATAAAAGGAGGGAGAACCCAGATTTTTGACCCAATTAATCCACCTTTATCGAGACCTTTGACTATCCCTCCTATTGGGATGAAAATTACTCAGATTTAGAAAGGAAAACAAAACATCTTTATGAAAATACCGACTATACTTTGATGGGAAATTTTGCCCCGCACATCTTCGCTGCGGGTTAGATATTAGGAGGATTTAAGCAATTTATGGTTGACCTGATCAGCAATCAGAAAATTGCTCGATGTATTATGGAAAATTTAGTTAACACCTTTATTGAAAGATTTAACAGATATAACGCGGCTATTGGAAAGTATATTCAGATTATCAACGTTAATGATGATTTGGGTATGCAGGATGGACCCCAGATTTCGCCAGCATCATACCGAAAAATGGTCAAACCCTATCAAAAAAGGCTTTATCAACATATCAAGAAAAATTCAAACCTTTACCTTTTTCTCCATACCGATGGCTCGGTTTACGAATTCATCCCCGACTTTATTGAGATGGGAGTTGATATTCTCAACCCGGTTCAGTTTACTGCCAAGGATATGGGACTTGAAAAATTAAAAAAAGAGTTTGGTAGAGATATAAGTTTCTGGGGAGGGGGCTGCGATACGCAAAATGCTCTTCCTTCCGCTACTCCTCAGGAGGTCAAAAAACATGTAAGGGAATGCATATCTATTCTTGCCCCTGGTGGAGGGTTTGTTTTTAACCAGATACATAATATCCAGGCCGATGTTCCCCCGGAGAATATCATGGCGATGTATGAAGCGGTGAAGGAATATAGTTATTGAAAAAAGAGGAAAACCTATGCCTTTAGATAAGATAGAGAAATGGGTATCGGAAAGATTAGTCCAGCTTGAGGAAAAAGGCAGCCTTAAAGGTAAAGAATTGGTAATAAGAGAGATAAAGAAATCTTCAGGAACCAGAGGTTCGAGATATTTTGTGGAAGGCGAGGGTGATAAAGAGTTTATGAAGATGAACTCCAACTCTTACCTGGGGATGTCCTTAAAGAAAGAGGTAATAGAAGCGGAGAAGGAGGCGACAGAAAAATTTGGGGTAGGACCGGGAGCGGTGCGTTTCATCCACGGGACCTTTAAACCCCATGTAGAGTTAGAAAAAAGGTTAGCCGAGTTTCACCAAAGGGAAGCCTGTATGCTCTTTAGTTCGGCATACGCTGCCGTCTGCGGGATTCTCTCCCCTCTGATTTCTCCCGAGACGATAGTAATAAGTGATGAACTGAATCATAACTGTATCATTAATGGTCTTAGACTTTCTAAACCAAAGGACAAGAAAATATATGCTCATTTAAATATGAAGGAGTTGAAGAATAAGATAGAAGAATGTTTAGGAAATTGCCAACGGGTTATCATCGTCACCGATGGAGTATTCAGTATGAGAGGAGATTACCCTGACCTTAAAGAATTGATGAATTTAGCTAAAAAATACCACCCCGAATTTAAGGAAGGTGTTTTTACCATTGTGGACGATTCCCATGGGGTAGGTGCCTTTGGAGAGAGAGGAAGAGGCACCTGTGAGGTCACCGGCGAAGATGGGGTGGATATATTAGTCTCTACTTTGGGTAAGGCATTGGGAGTAAATGGGGGGTATGTGGTAACCAATACCAAAATCGTGGAATACCTGAGGGAAACCGCTCCCTTTTATATCTACTCTAATCCTATTACCCCCTCAGAAGCAAGCGCCGCCATAAAAGCCCTGGAAATTCTGGATAGCGAAAAGGGCCAGAAGATGCTACGTAATTTGAAGGAAATGACCCTTTATTTTAAGGAAGGACTGATTAATCTGGGGTATGAGACGATAAGAGGAGAGCACCCTATTGTCGCACTGATAGTGCGGGATACGCAGGAGACAATAAAATTGGTCAATTACCTCAAAGAGCGGGGAATCTTAGCGGTGGGTTTGAAATACCCGGTAGTTCCCCGAGGCGATGAATGTATCAGATTCCAGATCTCCGCCGACCATACCAGAGATGATTTAGATTGTGTGCTCGGCGTTTTAGGAGCAAAAAAATGGAAGGAAAATTAGAGGGAAAGGTAGCCATTGTCACCGGAGCGGCTCAGGGAATGGGGGAATCGGTGGCTAAACTTTTTGCTCAGGAAAGGGCTGAAGTTGTTGTCAATGATATCAATGAGGAAAAAGCAAAGAAAGTAGCGGGGGAAATTAAATCCCAGGGTAAAGAAGCGTTAGCCATCAGAGCGGATGTAAGCAACGGCAAAGAAGTTTCCCAGCTGGTAGAGAAAACTGTTGAAGAATTTGGCACGATTCATATCCTCATTAATAATGCCGGGATTCTGAGGTCAAGCAAGGTGGATGAAATCGGTGAGGAGGAATGGAATTTGGTAATTAATGTTAACTTAAAGGGAACATTTCTTTGCTCCAAGGCGGTTCTCCCGATAATGAAGAAAAATAGGTATGGAAGGATAGTTAATTTTTCCTCCTCGGCGGGAAGAAGTGTGAGCACCTTAGGCGGCGCCCATTATACCGCGGCCAAAGCCGGAATCCTTGGCTTTACCCGACAATTGGCAAAGGAGGTAGCCGCTGATGGAATTAATGTGAATGCTGTATGCCCTGGTCTCATTGATACCGAGATGGTGGGAGCAAACTGCCCTCCGGAGAAATTAAGGGATTACGAGAGAAGTTTTCCTATTCCTCGCTTGGGAAAACCGGAAGAGGTGGCGAGTCTGGTTCTTTTTTTAGTTTCCGATAGAGCCTCCTATATTACCGGCGCCTCCTTAGATATCAATGGTGGCGACCTGATGATTTAATAGAGCTAACATATTCATATTATTTTATGCTATAATGGTTACTACAAAATAGTAGCCATTTTTACTATAAGGAGGCTTCGTGCTCAGGTATATTTATCGGCGTTTCCTTCATTTCTTCCCTTAGTCATCTGAGCCCGTTCAATAGAACTAAATCGGTGGGCATCAACGGGTTAAAACCACATCTTCTTCTCCCTTCACTGCAACTACCTAAATCTTCAAAATTGGTAGCTTGCTCAAGGATATAGAAAAATCCTCTTCCGAAAACCCCTAAAAATCGATCCATTTTTGCTCTTTTCGTATCTATATGGTGTTAGACGATAATCACTCGAATATCATTTCCCACCACTCGCTATAATTCTCCCATACGCCGTATTTGCTTATTGGAATACTTGCTGAATATTCTACTCGGTCAAGATAAATTGAGCTCTCGCATCTGGCAAATGCAATCATCCATCTGTCCCCTTTTTGTGGAAAAGGCGATATATTCCTGAAAGTGAAATTTTTTAATGGAATCTTTATTTCAATTGACCAGTATTTATCTTTGTCTGACCAGTCATTAATTGTTCCATCTACATGGAAAGCACACAAAAGTCCTTTAGCATTCCATGCTTTCCTTGTCACCACTCTATATCCTGAGGTGTTGGGCAAGCCTCGTTTATCCAGGCCATCCCATATTGTACCCAAAGGACTAAATTCAAATTCATATATGAATCTTTTAGCTGTATTCGGTCTTACAAATACTTCAAAAGCGTCTTCATTATATATTGGATCATCTCGTTGTGTGAGATTTCCTACAATATCCTCATCATACATCTTTGCCCCAAAATACAAATACTCATTATCCCACATAGAATATACTTTTGTTTGATACTTGGCATGTCCCAATTTCTTAGACTTAAAAAATGTCTCGGTAATCAGCTTGTCTTTCCAGATAGCATCGTTTAGCTTTCCATCAAAAATTAGTTCTCCATCTTTTCTGTGGCAGACAGATACGTTCTGTTGTTCATCTGCGTGAGTTGTGCTAACGAAGGAGACTCTAAACATTTTGGTGTCTGAACACCCGGTGGCAACATCACGCACTTCTATTTTCCAATTCCCAGTTTTGTCATTCAGTGCTAATGGAATTATCCCTTCAGCTTTGCCCATGTCCAGATTAATGTTTCGGCAATAATGTCTTTGCATATTTCCTTCAGGGTCAAATACTTCAATTCGTATAACATGACGGTCAGAGGTTTTCATGGTTATAGAATATAAAAGCTCTTCGCCTAATGATGCCTCTGATTTCATCTGCAGTTTTAATCCTGACACTTTCTCTGGCAGTATAGCCCATAACCCCGCCATACCAGGCTTCAAGTTTGTTTTTATCTTGTCACTATATCCGGAAAATCTCCCGGCGCGAACGTCATAAACATATCCTATGGCCGGAAGTATTATTTGAGCTTTCTGCCTTTTTATCTTTGGAGAATGGTGTCTGAGTAAACCCACATATTTCATATTTCCATCCGTAAATATTGCCAGCTCTCCTTCATAAACTTCTCCTGTGCTTGTTGTAACATAAAATTCAGGTTTTATGCTTAATTCTTTCAATCTTTTTGCGAAAAGTGCTCTCATGGCTGAAGCATCGGTATTGCCACTCTTATATCTTGAGATATCTCTGCCTATGACCACTGCCCTTTCTCCAATGAACCTTTCCCATTTCGAATCCTCAATTGGCTTTCCATGCTCATCATAGATGCCTGGTACTATATCAGCAATAACCTTCCCACCATGTTCTACAAATGAACAAATCTGCTCTTTTTCCTGGCCGGAAAGTGCTATGGAACAGGGAAGTATCAGCAGTCTATAATTCTCCCTCTCCAGAATACCTTGTTTCAATTGTTCATAAGAAATAAATCTATATTGATAATTTAGATCTTCCAGGATCCTGATAAAATCATATTGGCTATCATTGGGATTGCCGTATTTTGAATAATATGTTGCTGCATGTAAACTTGGCTGGGAATACAAAATTGCTATTCCTCCTGAATCACGTCTGCATCCAAGTAGAAGTTTGCCTATCCCTGATTTTATCTCCAATGCTTCTTCGGAACTTGCCTTAAGTATTGGAAAAGGCTTGAATGAAGCAGGATTCATTGCGTCCTCAGCCTGAACGTTGCTGGTAAATGATGTAATAGTATTAAACCACCAGATGCTGTTCATTTCATGGAAAAGCACATACCATGGCTCCCAATGGGCATATTCAACAAACCTTGTTAAATGATTATACCCCCCATACCATCTGCCTGTCCTTGCTTCCTCCCTATGGAATGACCTCAATATCTCTGCCTGCAAATGGTCTGGATATATTCCCCATAAGTCTAAAACTCGGGATAACTTCCACCAGTCATACCCGGTAAAACTTGTTATGTCAAAACCCCCATCAAATCCGACCAGAGCATCCGGATCTATGCCTTTGATTGTTTCTTTCCCTGTCTTATGAATATTTAAAAATACATTCTCCATATGCATCCTGAAATCCACCCATCTGGCTGGCTGGTTTAGTTTTCTTGCCTCTTCTAAAGGGATAGGTTCTATCTCATCCCATGAATTATAAGCTGTATCCCATTCCCTATTTAAGGCTTCAATGTTTTTGTAAATCCTTTTTATATACTCCCTGAAACCGTCTTTGCAACTTTTAGAAAAACATACTTCGTGGTCATTTATTGACAAATCATTCTCATCTCCCAGGGAATAAGCGACTGGCGCAAAGGGACTGGTTGCCTGTGCTATTTTTCTTAATCTTTCTTGCTGAGCTTCTATATATTTCTGATTACTCAAGCAGGACATTCTCTCATGGCACGGTCCTTTAGTTGTCTTACCTATTGCGTAGCGGGTCATGTATGGTATTATATGAAAGCCTGCTGTTGCAGCTGCCCATGATTGCATCCATGATGTTCTATAACCTCCATAAGAACTATCAACTCCAAGTTTATATAATTCCCTGCGTGCATAGTGCCAGAGATATTCATTGGGAAAGATCCCCCAGCACACAAAACCAAAGTCGTCTCTTGGATAAAAAACTTTCACAGGAATGAAAGTCTCAAAACGGCTTAATTTCTGCTTATTGTTATAAAGAACGACTTTAGCCTTTATCAGGTTGCTCAAAGGATGCGATAGGACAATTTCAGTTTTAGCTGTATCTCTATCCGGCAGGATATTCTCACTTATATCAGCAATAAGTCTTCCAAATACATCTATAAGTTGCACTCTTAAAGACATATCTTCCTTAGCTTTATTCGAAAGCGTTGCGGTTAATATCAATTTAGTGTCTTGCTCTAATGTTTTTGGACTGACATCCACCGACTTGATTGTTGGCTCTCTTTTAATTTTAAATGAAGTGGAATGCCAATTAAGGGATTTGCCTTTTGCTTTTGCTATGACATCCGCAATATACTCTCCTGCTGGCAGTTCCGGTAGTTTAAATGTCTTTTTCCTTTTTTCTTCCTGATGCACAGTCTCACCAAAAACATTACGTACCCTGAAACTGAAGTCTACTGGTATTTTAATGCCTGAAGTCTTGATCTCAACAAAACCATGTTTAATCACACATCCTAAATCGCTATCCGGGCTTTTGCCTGCTACCCACAAGACCGCTTTAGATGCTAAGGAGAAATAATAATCTATTTCCCACAACTTTATTTCAGGCTTATTTGGTGGCGAAGGGACAAAGAATATATTCCGGGATTTACCACCAACACTTAAGATTGCTACTTTACCTTTACCAAGTTTTCTAAGAGATACAATCTTGTTTATTGCCTCTTGATTCGATTTGAAGTGTTTCCATGAGCTTAACGCTGTAAAAGGAATACCTTTTCCGATTAGATCCCTTTGTGTTTGACCAATAAATGGAATATCTTTTAAAACGGCAGGGATAAAATCCGTCTGATTCCTATCCGCAAAACTAATAACCAGCCCTGTTCCTTTTTTTACTCTGTTTAATATCTTATTTTGCATATCTTCCGGAAAAGCTTCCCAAAACATTTGTCCAATAATTATAACATCGTATTGTTTATGTAAGAGCTTGTTCAGACGGTTAACTTGTTTCCCCTGTTCATAACCAACGGGAGTGCTATACCTTCCTAGTGTGCCATACCCTATCGATTTGTTACGTCCCCCCTCAAATCTCTCTCCTCCTAACCTTTTAGAATTGTAAGCACAAAAAGCATCAAATCTTATGTCTAATCTTTGCGCCAGTTCTATAGTATCCCGATGGCAGACACGAGGAGCAATTACCAATGCTCTTACCTTCCCGCGATAGTATGGCTTTGCCCACTTCGTGTGAGGAGTTTCATAAGACATATCCACTTCCGCAAATTCAGGCTCGTAAACGGATGGATGCCTTTCTATATTAGGGAAATATTCAGGCCAGTCTTTTTGTTTAACTCTAATAATGTTCTTAGAGTATGCAGAATTCACAATCAAAACCAAAAACAAAAAACAAAAGAGTAATCTTTTAGACACTTTTAGCCTCTTTGAGAACTATTCAATCGCCATTAAAGCCTTCTGTAGTTTTTCTCTTTCCAAACGTATTTTTTCTTTATCATTTTCTCCAACCGCACTACCAAATTCTTCCAGTAAAGTAAAAGTGTCAAAGAGTTGTTCCTTTTTAGAAGGATATCTTTGCCTTAATCGCTCAAACCTCTTTTTAAAATTCTCATAAATTCTTGTATTTTCCTTTTTTGCCTGCCCTGCCAGGAAGAGTTCTTTTCTCGTGCTTAGCAAGTCTTTTCCCTGTTGGTCTAAAATAGAAACTATGATTTCATAAACACCATCAGGTAACCCTTTTGCGGAAAAGGAGAATTCTTTTTCCAAAGGTTCTTCGAAAGAGACATCATGGCTAAATTCTCCTATTTCCTTTACCATCTTTCCTTCTTTAAAAAGAGAAATCTTTCCATTCAGTCTCTTCTTCTCTAAAAAAGCGCTTCCTACTTCTACTGTAAATCGTATCTCTTTATCCTGCAAAAGAAAAGTGTTGGGTAAAGAAATGTATAAAGTAATCCCTTCCCTGAAACTACTCACACCGGAAATTCCTTTTATCAGGAAGAGTTCTGTATGCAGGGAAAGGGCTTTCAGTGATTCTATTTTCTTTTTTGGAGTAAAAAGCTCCAGGTTGTACCGGTCGGCTCCCATCCAGATATAAACTGTTTTGACCTCATCTAAAAAAAAAGAGGTAATGTAGGCTACTTTTCTTCCTTTATCACAACAGCAAGCCCAACCTTCTTTTGGAGTAAAACAATGATTGCTCCTACTTCTGACATAGGAAGGTGTTTCTAACCCTTCTGGAGTAGGGATAAAGAAACGATCTTCTCTGTCTGCTATCCCTCCAATACTTAACTCAGGATGCAGGCACAAAGACAGTAGTTTTGAAACGTTACCATAATTATATTCTTCTATGCCTAAATCTACTTTAGCCTCATTCTTCTTGATGGTAATTAGTTTCTTTAACAAAAGATCGTTAACGGCATGATCCATTTTAAGTAATACCTTTATCTCTTTTGCGGTATCCTTTATTATTTTATAAGAGAAGGGTTGGTCGAAAAAGCTGCCTGGCCATTGACCTTCATTCTCTTCTATTCCTCCGCCAGCAAGGTGGTTTACTTTCTCGGGAAGAGTAGAATATTCTATTATCTTCCCCCCCCTCTCAGGAACTATTGTTAATCTTACCAGTCCATTTGACAAAAGCAGCTTATCACCTTCCTTCTGAAAGGAGCAAGAAGAGGAAACGGGTTCCTTTTTATTTTTTTTTATCTCTACTTCCATCCACAGAGGATACACGAATTGGACGGAGATACATTTAACCAGGAAGGAGGTATCCTTAAAAGAAAATACATAATCTTTACCTGGCTCAACCTTCCTTTTCAATTTCTCCTTTCCCTTGCTTACCGTAAGAAAAGCTTCTCCAGTATCAACGGAGAAGGAGATTACAGTTGTTTGAAAGAAAAAACCATCTATCTCCTTTGGCTCTTCTATGCAAAGATTGCCTCTATAGGGAAGAGAAGAAGTGGCAGTGGTGGAAAAATTTGACTTTGAAACTTCCTTCACCACGACAGTAAAACGTTCTGGAGAAAAAGAAGTCTTCTTTGAAGAAAGTTTCTTCAGTTGATAGACCCTGCCGCCGGGAGAGGTCATTAAACCAGAGAAAGAGGTGTAATTACCATCAAAGGTAGAAGGAATCTCTGCCCCAACGAGATAGTCGATAACCTTGCAGTTCCCTTTTATCTTTAACAAAAACTCATTTATAAGGTTTTTGTCTTTTGGGTAAACACAGATAAGGTATCGGCTGTCTTTATGTTCCCACTCTCTAATTATAAGGTTTTTGTCTCCACAGATATACTTGGCTCCAAGATCGATCTCTTTCATAACCTCCTTCATGATTATAGTAGATTCCGGATACTCTATTTGATACTCCAGGCCAAAAGGTGCTCCATTAACCAACATCTTTCCTTTACCTACATGAACAGAAACTAAAGCTGGCTCACCTCCGGCATAATTTAACAGCGCCTTTCCTCTTTCTTTAGAAAAGAGCGAAGGAGCAAAAGCAAATTCAGGCTTTTTGACAAAAAAAGTATCTCCCGCTGGAAGAAAAATCTCTTTTCTTTTTACAAAGGAGGGGGCAATACCTGCTTCTTTAAGGAGAAGATTCCCAGGATGTCCGTAATTATCAAACTTGCCTGCATTTCCATCCAGAAGGAGATTGCCCCCGTTTTTTACATAATCAATCAGCGCTTTTTGCAGGTCTTCAGAAAGATATTCTGCTGCTGATACAATTAAAAGCCTGCAATTAGAAAGATCCGTACCCTCCAAAATAGCCTCCTCAGCGATTACCCTTGCTGGTTGGTAATATCGTAAGAAGAAAGAATAAAAGTTTCTTGTTGCCTGAACATGAAGAGAAGAGTTTTCCCCTTCAATCCAATCCTGGTCATGGCAACGGGTGGTATCGGAAAACAGTATTCTTATCTCAGATTCTTCTCTCTTTCCATCCAGGATAATATGGTCAAATTTTTGAAGATCAGAGACCAGATTTTTCAGCTCCCAACCATAAAGAGTAGGCAGTCCTGCAGTATCCACGTAATTTCCTCTGAAACTGTTTAATCGCCATACCCAGCAGTTAATACCAACTGCTCCGCCACTAACCTCTGACCATACCCCTTGAGATAACTTTCGCCTGCCTTCTAAGATATTTTTTGGTGCTCCATAGAAAAGACCCCATTCTGTGGTAAGGAACGGCTTCCCACAATTGAGGTCAAACCAGATCCATTCATTCAGCGCAGGAAGGCGACCATAAGTCCCGTCCACACCGGCTATATCCTGCATTTTGGTAATCTGGTAGAAATTTGTTCCGTAAAGAGGGCATCTCATTGAACCGGTGGAAGTGCAACGAGAAACAGGTGTTTGGGAGTCATATTTCTTAAAGGTATCATAACCAAACTGAAGCACAGAAAGATACCTTTCCTCCCTGAAGTTCGTCCAATCTTCCCAGTTACTGTGTTCAGAGATAGTAACAGGTTTCTTGGTTAAAAGTTCTATCTCTTCAAATTTCTTATGGTCTGTCTGCCAACGTTCATTTAAAGATTTAATGTTCTTATATTTCTCTTTAAGATATACATGATATTCCTCCTTTGCCTGCTCTCCCCAGAATTTAGTCATTAATCCTCTTTCCCCAGCACTCCAGTATCGTAGTACAGGCTCATCCTTCCATTTTTCCACAAAATCTTTTATCTTTTTTTCCAGCAATTTATAGTTATATACTTTTTTTGAAGCTCCTCCAGACTTTCCTGTGCGTGGGTTTAACTTCCCTGTGGTAGGAATTATCTCCTTAAAGCAATAAGAGGGCGTAGAATAAAGATCAAACTTTATTCCGCTTTTATTCTTTTTTACTACCGGGTCATCCAAATATTTGAAAAAAAGTCTATCCTGCCATTGGGGATAGTAGACATTTGCACCTAATTCCTTCATCGTCTGGAAAAAGTCTTTCCTCAGCATATAAAGACCCATGGGCTTGGTTATGCCGGCTTCAATAACTATCCCGCCGAGAGGACTTTTTATCTTTACTTCCTCTAGACACTTAATCTTTTTACTCTCTTTTGCTAACCCCTTCTTGATAGTTCGGAATCTTTTTACTTCCTTCTCTATTTTAATTAAAAGTTCTTTTCTTTCCTTATCCTGAACTTGAGTATCTGAACCGGAAAGCAGAAGCCTGTCTATTTTTTGTTTCTTATTCATTATATAAGAGAGAGCATCTTCGCAGGAACGCATCTTATTCTTCAATTCTCCAAATTCTTTTTCCTTTTTGTAAAATTTATAAAAGGTTAAATCTCTTAAAGGAGCATATATTTCCATGAAGAGCCCGCCAAAGCTGCTTATCTGTCTTTGAAGATTAACAATCCTTTCGTAGTAGACAGGTTCTTCTTCCCCGGGAAGTCTCGTTTCGCAAAGTTTCAAGGAAGTATAAAGAACATCCTTGGCAAAAATAGTATTAAGTAAAGATGAGCCCAGATTCCCAAGGAGAATCAGAGTAGAACCATTGAAGTAGGCACTATGGTAGCGATAGGCGATAAAGTCGGTCGCTTCGTCATTTGGTAAGAGATAGACAGGAAAAATGATATTGGCTGCTGTCTCTATATTTTTTTCACTGGGGAAACAAGTACCATCACCAGTGTTCCAGCCCTTTGGTCCACATCGATGGTAATTCATTTTATCTAAAAGATAACAGTTCTCATTAAAAGGTCCAACAGTAGGAGGGAGGTCTTTTAACAAGAAAGAAGGAAGGTCTGAATTTACCTTCAGGTAACAGTTAAGGCTTCTCTTCTCCCAGGGAAGATGCCTTATCTGAAATTCACTGTGCATATTTTTCCCAGTGCCATCATCTAAACGAATGCCTTTTGCCCAATTCTCTTTTTCCGGATCATATTTAATGCCATATCGGGGAAGACGACCTGTAATTACATTTCCACCTTCAGAAAGGAAATTAAGAATAGTATATGCTGCTACAAATGGAATGGAATCGCCGTTAGGTAAAATAAGTGTATCAAACCTGCTTTTTGTTAGAAATTCAGCATCCCCGATCTCTCTGGCGCCGGCAACAGTTACATCAAGCTCAAAATCAGCTAAGGTCTCTTTATACCAGGATAAAGGTTTTGTTCCACTTCCACCTCGAAAACCGTCTTCAAAAAAAATCACAACCCTCTTGTTCTGAATAAACTCTTCACTCTGCACTAAAGATGTTCCCGAAAAAAGAAGTCCCAAACAAATCATTACCGTAATTAGTTTCATTACATACCTCCTCGGATTTTGTATTCTTTTTAAGTTAGCTATGCGCTTAACTCAAATGGTGGGGTGTATACACAACTTTCAGCGCTGAAAAGCGACTTTGGTGGGGAGCAATCCCTGCACACACTGCTATTGGGAGTTACTTACCCACAAAATTTGGGCAACTTGAGCGAAGCGTACACCCCTTTTTATTTAAAAAATCTGATTCTGCGAAGAAAGTTCTTCCTTGGTCGCCTTTATAAAAGAGGATATTTTACTCTCCTCCTCTCCTTTGAGGATATATCCTTTTTTCCTTATTCCAGCTACCTGTGCCACAAAAGAACTTACTTTTTTCTCAAGCTCTTTTTTCTTCTCTTCGTCTTCAACAGAATTTAGATTTTTGGATATCTCTCTTAGAGAATTCTCCCAGTAAGTAAGTTTCCTTTCCATTCTCTCCTTAACCGGAGCCCATCTTCTGATTGTTTCTTCTTTAAAAGCCTCTTCTGTAGGAACTTGTCCCTCTATTTTGATGTCATCAACATAGATAACTGCTCTACCTCTTCCCCTAAGATGTAAGTAGATACCAGGTACATAGCCGCTAATATTATCCCCTCCTGCTCCCCAGATACGCTTTGCCAAGGCTGGAGCTGACGTCAGTTTAACCAGGTCTCCGCTAAACAGCTTCCATTTACCATTCGTTGTGCGATACGCCTCCCCATACTTTGAAATAACCCTGTTGCCGCCGTGCCCGATAGGAGAAAAATAAATTATTCTTCCTAACCCTGCTTTACAATTAGTGGTTTCTTCCCCAATAAGTAAATGTCCGGAAAAATTAATAGGGTCTTTCCCAATAACCGGTATCCTCTTTGGCAGTGGAATCTGCCAGTAGAAGTAAGAGCCTTTCTCAAAGGTAACATCTAACTTGAACGATTTCTTGCCTGAGTGAACTTTCTCTTCGGTTAAACCTTTGAAGTTCACTGTATATTCTCCATTGCTGCACCAGAACTTTACTGGATCAGTCTCTTCAAACCCCTGAGTGTAGTGATAGAGTTCTGTATCTGATTTCTCCTCTTCACTCATCTCTATCTGCGCTGCTTTCAACCCGGACCCAATTACCAAAATACCTGCCACTGCTAATAAAACAACCTTTCGTTTAAGCATTTTGAACCTCCTCCATATATTTTATTTTGACAGTACCAATAGCTATCAACCTGAAAAAACGGCGAATGACACCATTCCCGTGGTCAATTCGGCGCACTCATCTCACCACCTCCTCGCTAATCGCCAGCAGCTCTGGTAAAATTGCCCAGTGTTAGGTCCTCTGGCTTGTGGCTTTTTACATGAAGATCACAGAAAAGGTAATTAGCACTACCAGAGTGATATCCGGCACAGTTTGCATATCCCACGGCTGAATTCGAATCCTTATCGTTGTGCTTGTAGTGGAATTCAAGCAAGAGAACGGTATTGGAGGGATCGCGCAGGCTGGCGAATCTGACACTGCCTGGACCATGGGTGCCATATTTGTGCCAACTGACTCCGGTGTCACTTTCATACGAATTCCCTGCATTTATACTGTAAGAGCGCGTGCCTACAGTTTTGTCAGTTGGGCATTTGAAGGGACCCATTTTAGAGGGGTATGTTACATTCAAACTGCTGTACAAATGCTGATCCCACGACTTATAGCTCGTATTATGTGCAACTGGAAGATACCCATCCCACTCATCAGCATACATCATCAGCGCCAAGCCTAACTGCTTGAGGTTACTCATACAGACTGCCCTTCTTGCTCTTTCTCTTGCTTGAGAAAGAGCAGGTAATAGCATCGCCGCCAGAATGGCAATGATGGCGATTACCACTAAAAGTTCGATTAAAGTAAACGATTTTCGGTTTCGCAAACCCTTCTTTATTCTTTTAGTTTTCATTATCCTTTTCCTCCTTTTCGTTTACCTCACCGACCAAACCGTGCGTGC
>DAOWFY010000131.1 GCA_030637775.1 bacterium
CATCGTTTGAATAACTACAAAGAGGCATATTCATTAGCATGCAGTTATCCACACTATCACCAATATGATGATGACTATTATTAACTTTAATATTTCAAAAACCCTGTAGAATAGGGGGGAGGAAGACAAAATCATCGGAACTGCTTGATATTCAACGAGTTAGCAGAAAATTAGCAGGAAGTTTTTGACAATACGTTTTGAAGTATCCTGGAAAAAAGATGACTTCTCGAGAAAGAGTGAAAAGAGCAATTTTGTTTCAAGGACCCGATAGAATTCCTTACAATTTACCGGAGCCTTTCGGAAGCGATTTTCTGCATCTCGGCCCAGAACCTGATCCAAACTGGAAACCGAAAATAAAGACAGAAACCGAATGGGAAGATGAATTCGGCTGTATCTGGAGTAAATTATCAACGGGAGATAAAACGATAGGCCAGGTTAAGGTTCACCCTCTTTCCGACTACGCAATGTTGAAAAATTTTAGATTCCCTGATTACAAAAATCCGGTAAGGTATAAAGAAGCTCAGAAAATCGTCTCCGAAAACAAGGAAGAAAAATTTGTTCTGGCGGGAATTCCTTGCAGCATTATTCACCGGCTCCAATATTTAAGGGGCTTTGAACAAGGATTAACCGACCCTTATCTTTACCCGGAACAACTAAAAATTCTTTTAGACAAACTAACAGATATCGCCATCGAAGCAATAGAAAATTTCGCAAAGCTCGGTGTGGATGGAATTATCTCCTGCGATGATTGGGGATTAGAAGACCGGCCGATGGTCGATCCCAAAATCTTCCGAGAATTTTTCAAGCCGAGATATGCCCGGGTCTATAAATTCGCTCACCAGAAAGGAATCCTTACTTTTCTTCACAGTTGCGGTTACATCATTGATCTCCTGGAGGATTTTATCGAGGCAGAATTAAATGTAATCCAGATGGATCAACAGGAAAATATGGGGATGGAACGCCTGAGCAAATTTTTTGGGGGGCGGCTCTGCTTTTGGTGCCCGGTAGATATTCAGAAAACGATGATTAAGGGAAGTGTGAAAGATGTGAAAAATTACGCTAAACGGCTCATCGATACCTTCGGAAAATTCAACGGGGGGTTTATCGCTAAATGGTACCCTTCGCCGGAAGCGGTGGGTCATTCCAAGGAGAAAATAGATGCCATGGCCAAGACCTTCGTAGAATACGGAAAGAAATAAGTTTTTTCAAAAACTGGGGAGGATGGATTCGAACCATCACAACGGGATCCAGAATCCCGGGTCCTACCATTAGACAACTCCCCAAATTGCGCTACTTATACTATGGACTATCTTTAGTAGCAATATGCGAGCAGATTAACTTCTTAGACAATTCTCACAGCAACAGGAAAGAATTATCTTATCGCTTCGGCTAATTTTTTGCCAAGATCTTTTAATTGAACGGCGGAAGTATCATCCGGTCTTCCCTCTATCAGAAGGGTATCGGCAATCTTCTTAAACTTAAAGATACGACAAAGCAACTCGATACTCTCCTTTGCCTTTCCTCCTCCACCATGAGTGATGAAGGCAACATAAGGTTTACCCGTAATCTTTCCCTGGGTAGGATAGAAGGTTCGGTCAAAGAAGTCCTTTAAGCCTCCGGCAATGTAATTAAAATAGTCCGGGCTGCCAAAAGCAATTCCCTCACATCTCAGGAGATCCTGAGCTTCTGCTCTCCGTGCCTCCAAAAGAGCTACTTTGATACCGGCCTCCTCTGCCCCTTGAGTGAGGAGCTTTGCGGCTGCTTTTGTATTACCACCCTGGGAATGGTAGAGAACCAATATTTTAGCCATTTACTACATGCTTAATTTGAAAGCAAAATTACGCATATTGCTACTGAAGGTAGACTAACTATCCAAGTAGCGCAAGTTAGCTTTTTTTCTTTCTTTTTCTTAATTTGACGCGATAATCTTCACCTTCTTTCCGCAGGATGACGTGACCCTCTCGGGCAAGCCAACCAAGACTCATAAGAAGCAATTCTCTCGGTCGATCTATTTTCTCCGCCAGCTCCGAAAACTTCACACTTTCATGCTCTTCCAAATAACTCCAGATATCACCGGCACCGAGTCCGATTTTGGTAATCATTGGCTTTCTCCTCCTTTCAATTCATTTCTTTCTTTACTAAACTTTTACAAAGGGGACAGCGGCTGATCTCATCCGCTTTACTGTCCACATAGATATGGGTACAGGTAGGGCACCTCCAGACGAATCCCTCTTCACTTTCCAGATCCTTTGCCCTTTTTCTGACCTCAGAAAGGCACCAGATGGTAAAGACGAAAATCATTCCTGAGAGGAGATAAAGAGCAAGTGCCACCGACAACTCTACCTTTATCATTGCAGTTGAAACTTCAGGGGAAGTATGCCCCAGACCTTCTCTGAAGTTGAAACGGGATTAAATCTCCATTTCTTAGTGCTCTCTGCACTTAAAAGGTCAATCCTGGGATATCCTGAACTTTTCTCTACCTCCACCTTCTCTACCGAGCCCTCGGGAAGAATCCAGAGTTTTAATAAAAGGGTGCACTCTATCCCCTCCTCTTCCGCCCATCCTGGATAAACCGGAAGAACCTTAGAGAGAACTTTTCTACTGCCCCCTGGTCCGTAGATTCCACTGCTGGAAAAGCTATTGCGACCTTCCGTTCTTATAGGTAAGGGTGGGGGAGGTAAAGGAATCTTAATTTCCTCGAAAAGCGTCTTTCTAAAGTCCAAAAATTCCCGTTTCCCGGTAAATGAGCTTTCTCTTGCCACGATCCTTTCTGGCAATAGCTTTTTTACAGGAAGATAGATGGTAACCTCATCCTTTTCTCTCTCCCCTTTGGGAAGGGATGGGGAAATTTTGGCTCTTTCTATCGCCGGAACCGGTTTTATTCTTTTTGTTCCCGGAAGTTCCTTCACCAGCACCACCTCAATGGGTGAAAATACCTTCGCTTTAGTGGGCACAACGATGGAAAAAAGGAAAAAGGCAGAAGTATGCAGAGAAAGCGAAGTTAAAATTGCCAGATTCAAAAGGGACTTCATCTTTCTTCCACCGGCTGGGTAGCAATAGCAAGGGAAGAGACTCCCGCAACCTTTGCCAAATCCATTATCTCTACCACCTTACCATGAGCAACATCATAATCCCCTTTAATGATCAGGATCGCCTCGGGACTCTTTTTGCTCTCGGTCTCTAAAATCTTTTTAAGTGCTTTTAGAGTAACATTCTTCTCTCGATAGAAGATGGAGCCATCGGCAGCAATAGAAATGATAATTTCTTTTTTCTCCATGCTCTCTGTGGTCAAAGCGGCAGGAAGTTTAATCTTGATTCCTGGCTGCATAATAAATGAGGAGGTAAGCATAAAATAGATCATCAGGAGAAAGACCACATCAATCAAAGGAGCAAAATCCAATTTCCCCGAAGTAATCTTCAAATGCCTTTTAAATCTCATAATTTTTCACCTTATCTCCTCATTTCTTTCCCTCAAAGAAAAGATATCCAGGAGTCTGGTGGCACTTTTCTCCATTTCGGTAATGAAGCCATTCACTCGACTGACAAAGTAATTGTAGGCGATATAGGTAGGAATGGCAACCACCAGCCCGGCCACGGTAGTGATTAAGGCCTCCCAGATCCCTCTGGCTAAATCTCCAGGATTTACCAATCCTCCCTTTAACTGGATGACCATAAAGGCCCGGATGAGACCGGTAACTGTCCCTAAAAGCCCCAATAGAGGGGCAATGGTGGCAATAGTTACTAAAATGGCTAAATATTTCTCAAGATAAGGAACCTCAAAACTGGACGCATCCTCCACCGCCTCCTTAATCTCCTCGCGGCTACGGTCATGCTTTAAGATCCCGCTCTTTAGGACCCGCGGGATAGGACCTCTACCTTTTTCACAGATACCGATTGTCTCTAAAATCTTATTTCTGCGCAGAACATCCTCAATACTTCCCATAAATTCCCTTGTATCGATTTGCGCCCGGTTTAAGGAAATAACCCTTTCAATAATGATCGCTAAGGAAAGGACAGAGCAGAAGATAATTGGAGCCATTAAAATTCCTCCCCGCGCTATCATTTCAAATAGATTTAACATTTTACCTCCTTCAATGAGCAGATACTAAAATTTCAGTTTCACTCCTCCAAAAAATCTTCTTCCCGCTGCGGGATAACCCTCCATCAGCTCATAACCTTTATTGGTAAGGTTTTCTCCCTCCAGAAAAATTTTAGCATACTTATTTAAAGAATAGAAAACCTTAGCTCCCAAAAGGCCATAGGCGGGTAGTCTTTCCGAGTTATTTTCTTCATAGTACTGCTCACCTTGATACTCGCCAATAATCTCAAAGGTAAACCTGCCGGCTTTAATCTCAAAGCTATTCTCAAAAATATCGCAAGGATAATAGGGAATGTAAGAGATGGTTGAATCCTTATTCTCTATCTCTTGATGGGTATAGAGAAGTTTTTGACTAAACCAAGGAAGGTATTCCTTGATAAACTCACATCTCCCGCCCCAGATACGAGCTCCTTTAATATTGAAGGGCTGGTAGAGACCATTTTCATCTCTATCGGCCCAGATAATCAAGTTCTCTCTATCTCCATTAAAGAAACTGACCTCTATTTTACCCTTATTGATTTTTTTGCTTGCTCCTAATTTGACCTTCTTCTCATGTTCTGGCTTTAAAATTTCCTCACTTACCTCCACAAAATTCTCTTCAAGATAAAGCTGGCCAAACTGCGAAACGTTAAGAAAGGAACCCCCTTCCAGAAATATAGCCATATCCTCCGATGGTTCAAAACTAATCTTTAACTCGGGCAGAAAAAGAAACCCCATTTCTTTCCTTTTTTCGACCTTCAGCGCGCCACTCGTATAAAAATCAGGCGTAATCTGGATCTCCTCTATCCGGGTAGAAAGAGCGTAGTCCTCTACCTTATAATGGTCCACTAACCTTTCTTTTGAAAAGGAGGCCAAGAAACTTAAAGGCGCATCGTAATAACCTATTTGAAAGGAGGTAGTCTCATTCCGATAACGGGAAGAAAGCTGCCGGCTCTTAACAAGGCATTCTCGATAAGAGAGTTCCCCCCTCCAGCCATTCTCAGCCGGGAAAAATCTTTCCCATCCAAGAGAGATGCTTCCTGCTTCACTTTTTCTCCGGTTATTTAAGGTCGGGCTATCTCTTCTTCCGGGTAAACCCAACTCCTTCCGAAAATAATTCCCCTCCAGGGAAACCTTCCCTTTCTCTCCAAGACCGAGATCAAAGAGGGAGGAAAAATCAAATAGTTTAAAATCGGAATTGTCTCTGTACCCTTCATCCTTCTCATAGAGGAAGCCGCTCTTAAAACTGAGTCTCTCCCCCTTTTTTACCTCGCTATTTAAAAGAAACCTATGGCTTTTATCCTCCCCGGCTCCTGCTTCCATCTCCCAAGAAAAAACCCTCTCTTCTGGTGGAGGGGAAGGCTCAGGCAAAAAAAGTTCTTCCGCTTTCTCCTCAAACTCAATAGAGGGAGCTTTGCTCTTTGAGCGATCTTCGCCCCTGATTACTGCCTCAGGAAGAACAATCTCTTCCTCTGCCCAGATTAAACCTAACATGAGAAAGAAAAGGAGGAGAGGAAAAAAGTTTTTATATGCGTTACCTATGTATCTCATCTTTTGCAACCTTTTTCAATTCAGCAATTGCCTCATCTGCCCTTTTATTCCAGGGAGCAATATCATTACAAAATGCTGTTATTTGAAGATAAGAACGAAGAGCATCTTCCGGCCTCTTTAAGTTTTGCAGACATTCTCCTCCTTTGAATAGGCTCTCGGCATAAAGAGCTCTATTCTCTTTAGGGATCTTCTCAAAAATCTTAATTGCTTTCTGCCACTCTTTCTGATTCATCAGAAGATTGCCCTTTTCTCGCCGCACATAAGAAACCAATGGACCTTTAGGATAAATCTCTAAGAATCTATCAAAGGAGACCATCGCCTCCTCATTTCTTTCCTCCTTTAACAATGAGACCCCCAAAAGGTAGAGAGCCTCGGGAGCAGATGAACTCTGGGGAAAATGGTCTAGGATTTCTTTAAACCAAGATTTAGCTTTATCAAACTTTCCCTCCTCAAAATAGGAACGAGCTACCAGAAGACCAAGATCTGGAGCAAGAGGAGAAGTTGGCTCTACACGAGCACCTTTAATCCAAGTTTCCCTTGCTCCCTTTTTCTTTCCCAGCCGGGAAAGTACACTTCCCGCTCCATAGTAAGCCTCCCCGATAAGTTGATGGTCAGGATATTTATCGATGAATTCCTGGAAGGTATGCAGAGCCTTTTGATACTCTTTTTCGTTATAATCGCACAGTCCCTTCTGAAGAAGAGCGCTTTTCGCCAATTCACTTGGAGAAAACTTCTCAATGATATCTTCAAACTTCTCTCGCGCCTTTAGGTAATCCCCTTCCCGAAAAAAGGTCAGCCCCACCTCATAGATGCTCTCGGGAATGAGTGCACTTTTCGGGAATCTTAGGGGAATCTTCTCAAAAATAGCTCTCGCCTCCTTGAAATTCTCCTGTTTCTTATAGATATTGCCGAGCTGGAAAAGAGCAAAAGGGACTGCCGGACTTATAGGAAAATCGGAAATTACCTTTTCGTAACTATCCTTGGCCTCTTTATATTTCTTCCGATTGAAAAATATATCACCAATCTTCAGGAAGGAGTTGGAAAGAAGAGAGCTTTCTTTAGTTGTTGAGACAACCTTCCGAAAATCATCGAGGGCAGAAGAATAGTCTCTTCTCCGGTAATAGTCCAACCCCCGTTGATAGCAACTATAAGCGATAAGTTTCTCGCCGATAGCAATCGAGTTGCTTTTTGGATAAGATTTCTTCAATGCTTCCAGCCAAACCATTGCCTGAGAAAGATCCGCCAAGCGCAAAGCAGAAAGGATAAGAGCGTAATAGGCAGATTCTGCGTATCGGGATTGAGGATATTCTGCTAAAAAGTCTTGAAACGACCTCTCTGCTTCCTCGAATTCACTCGCCTCGTAAAGAGAGGCGGCAAGATAGTAGGAGGTAATCTCCCGATAGCTGCTTTTAGGAAAGGAAAGAAGAATATTCTGAAATTTGGCAAGGGCCTGCTTTGGTCTTTTCAGTTTAAGATAGGAGATCCCCAAGAGAAGGTTGCAGTAGTCTGTCCTTTTGCTCTGAGGATAATCGACAATAAACCTCTCTAAATAGGAAACGGCTTCCCGAAAGAGGTCCTTCTCGTAGGCTTCCTTGGCAAGAGCAAAGTCCTCCTTCTCTCCGGCTAACAAAAAAGGACTCTCTATCAAAGAGAAAGTTAGCGACAAAATCAGGACTACCCTATATCTTTTTATTGTCATTGTATATGTTGATACGAAACGTCAGTCCCTAGTAAGAATTTCTACCGGGCAGGAAGCAAGTTTTTTAAACTCTTCCGCATCCTCAGGGCTACCAACAATGTCTCCATAATGCATGGGAATGGCAATTTCCGGTTTGATCAATTTGACAGCTTCGGCAGCCTCTCTTGCATCCATCGTATAGGTGCCACCTACCGGAACAAGAAGAACATCCGCTTTTATCCCTTCCATCTCCGGAATAAGGTCGGTATCCCCGGTATGGTAGATTCTCTTTCCTTCAATTGTCAGGATATAGCCTACCCCGCCAGCTGCTTTGGGATGAAAATTCTTCTCTGAGTTATAAGCGCAAACCACCTCTATCTCTATTCCCGCGGCCGTAATTTTATCCCCGGTCTTGGCGACCTTTACATTACCAGTTAACTGGGAAGCAGCATCGGCCGGAGCAACGATTACTGTCTCCGGCTTTTGAATCTTGGTAATATCTTCCCGGGAGCAGTGGTCATAGTGGGAATGGGTAATAAGGATCAAATCCGCTTTCTCTCCATCCGCTAATTTCCAGGGGTCAAGATAAATGATCTTGTTATCGGTAATCTTAAAACTGGCATGACCCAGCCATCTTATATTTTCTACCATATTGCCTCCTTTGCCACCATAAATCTTACCACAATATTTCATTTTTCTCAAAAAAGGATTATAATTAAAAGGATAGAGAAGGAAAAGAAATTGCGACAAGTAAAACTATAAGGAGCATTCATGGTTAGGGTAATATTTGGAATTGTTTTGCTTATCGGGGGTTTCTTCCTCTCCACGAAGCCCAAGATTAGTTATAAGCAGAGAGAGGGCCTATCCGATTTATGGGCGATTTTAGGCTTGGTACTTCTGGTAAGCGGCCTGGTTCTCTTAGCCATGCCCCTTCTCCAGAAGTAGGCTTCTCTTAATCCTGGGGATGGAGGAGAGCAAAGTTTTGGTATAGGGGTGGGAAGGGTTCTGGTATAGCTCTTCTGCTGGGGCTGTCTCAACAATTTTTCCTTTGTACATCACCATAATCCTGTCACAGAAGTATCCCACAACCGAGAGGTCATGGGAGATAAAGAGATAGGTGAGAGCAAATCTTTTCCGTAATTCCTTAAGTAGATTCAGAATCTGAGCGCTAATTGAGACATCTAAGTTACTCACCGGCTCATCACAGACAATAAATTCAGGATTGGTAGCAAGAGCACGAGCAATATTGATTCTTTGCCGCCCTCCTCCAGAAAATTGATGGGGAAAATTGCTTATTGAGGTAGGAGGAAGCCCCACCAGTTCCAATAGTTCCTTTACCCTTTCCCTTTCTTTATTTTTATATAAGTTATGAACAAAGAGGGGCTCAGCAATGATTTCGGCTACCCTCATCCTGGGATTAAGCGATTTATAAGGATCCTGGAAGATAATTTGCAGCTCCCTGCGCATGCGGCGTAATCTTTTTGCCGGCAGAGTGAAGAGCTCCTCTCCCCGATAATAGAGCTTTCCTTTATCTGGCTCTACTAATTTTAAGAGCAATTTACCCAGGGTTGTCTTTCCACAACCACTCTCTCCCACCAGACCCAAAATCTCACCTTTCCTGATTTCAAAACTGAGATTATCAACCGCTTTAACCATCTCCTTGCTTCCGATAGAGAAGGTCGCCTTGGTTATAGAGTAATATTTTTTCAGATTTTCTGCTCTAATAAATATTTCTTTAGCCATTTAAATTATAACAGGCGACAAAATGACCTGCACCAACCTCTTTAATCTTTGGGGTTCGTCTCATACAGTTCTCTTTCCTTTCCGGGCATCGGGGAGCAAAAGCGCAGCCGGATAAACCGGCCGTGGGTTCCGGTACCGAGCCGGGGATAGAAGTAAGGGGTCTTCCCTTCTTTTCCGGCTCTGGCAGACAGAGCAGCAATGCCCGGGTATAAGGATGAAGCGGTTCATCAATAATCTTATTCATTGGACCCACCTCGATAATTCTACCGGAATACATAATGGCAATTCTTTTAGCAATCTTGCTTATTAAAGCCAGGTTGTGACTGATAAAGATGATGGACATATTTAGACTGCTCCGCAGTTCTTTTAATAAAGTGATAATCTGGGCTTGCGTGGTAACATCTAATGAGGTGGTAGGCTCATCGGCAATGAGTAAGGAAGGTTTCTGAGCAAGGGCCATCGCAATCATTGCCCGCTGCGCCATCCCCCCACTGAGTTGATGGGGATACTGGCGTAACATCTCCTTTGGCTTTGGAATCCTCACCAACTCCAATAACCTTTCTACCTCTTCCATTAAACAGG
>DAOWFY010000172.1 GCA_030637775.1 bacterium
AGAGTCAAAAGGAAGGGAAGCCTTGCCTACCGGCAGGCAGGTTATTAACATTATTCACAGTTTTAACTCCCCCTTGGAGAACCCCCATTAACTATGAATAATATTTACCCTAACTCTTACCTATGTGTCTGAACCCAGACAAAAACAAGGTCAAGGGGTCTGACCCCTATTGACTTTTCCTCTCTTTTTTGCTAATCTATCCTTAATGAGGCGAAGATTTACGAAGGTCTTCTTAGGACTCTTATTAACCTCTTTATTCATCTTCTCCCTGGCTCAGGCAGAAGAAAATTCTATTTATGAAAGTCTTCCCGACCAAATCCTGATCTATCAAGGAAATCTTGTCTACGCTACAGATATCATCCCCCACCTTCCTGGCAAGACAAGAGTGCTTCTGCCTAAAAGCGCGATCGCGGAGTCAATAGAAATCCTCGATCATGAAAAGATAAAGGAATCCCAACTAAGTAGTTCCTCTGGCCGTTATTTGCTTACCTGGGAGAGAAAAGGAAAAAGTGAGGTAAGGTTAAACTACCTTTTAACCGGTATCTCCTGGCATCCCTTATATAGTTTAGATATTCTCTCTGCGAAGCAAGGCAGAATTCGTTATCAAGCCGTCATTGATAATAAGATAACTCCCTTAGAAGCAATGGTAACGCTTATCTTTGGCAAAGCGCAAAGAGATTTACGAAGTTTTAAAGTTCCTTTTCTAAAAGAGAAAAAACTGAAGGAGAGCCGGGTTTATTCCTCCTCACTTTCCCCTTTCTATCTTTATAACCTTGGCAAGAAAGACTTAAAGGAAGAAAGAAATTGTTTTGCCATCTTAGAGGAAGATATTGAATTAAAAAAAGGTTTCCTCTGGTCTGCCAATGAAAAGGAGGCAAAGGTTGTTTATACCTTAGAGAATTCTACCAGGGAGCCTTTTGCCAGTGGCATAATTGAACTCTATCAAGATGGGCTATATCTTGGTATGAACCGAATTGAAGAGGTTCCGATCGGTGAGAAAGTCAAGGTAATTGTTTCTGCAGCTGGTAATATCCGGGTGAAAAGAACGGCTGATACTACCGATACCCCAGAACATGAATTAATTCGTATTGCCGAAACCAAAAAACCTACAAAAAGGATTGTCGGCCATGGGATAACCATCGCTCCTCAGGCGCCTATTAAAGTAGTAAGAAGAACCCATAAATATTCTCATCGGGTAGAATTGCATATAAAAAATCTCGCTAAAGAAGATTTTTTGGAAATAGATGTATTCGAAAAAGCCAGGGCCAATTGCCTTGATGTGGAATTTTTCCTCAATCCAACCAGAATTGATGGGACTAACTTCATCTGGAAGATATTCCTTAAGCCGGGAGAATCCCGGACGATAGGCTATACGTACTATTCTGGTTCTATTTTTACCGGAGAAAGAGAAAAAACCTATTCTTTCCCTCCGTTTTCCCAACTAAAGCCAAAGCGGTAACCGGCAGGGGCCTCTCCATTTTTTACCTTTACAAGAAAGGCTCTATTGTGGTAATCTCTTCTCTGTGGAAAGCAAAAATATCATTCGCGCGGCTGGCATCATCTCTTTAGCCACCATTTGCTGCCGAGTTGCCGGATTGGGCCGAGAGGTAGTAACGGCAAACTTCTTCGGCACCGCTCTTGTCTATGATGCCTTCCTGATTGCCTTTATGATTCCCAACTTTTTCCGTCGGCTCTTTGCCGAAGGGGCACTTTCCACCGCCTTTATTCCGGTTTTTACCGGATATGTAACGACCGAAAAAAAAGAGGCAAGAGAAAAGGTAGCCTCGATCGCCTTTACCTTTTCCCTGGTGGCGACCTCAACCCTGGTGATTCTTTCAATTTTGGGAATTTTTATTTTCTCGCATTTTTTTCATTTCTCCGCTAAGGCTGCCCTCATCTTAAGGTTACTTAAAATTACTCTGCCTTATCTCATCCTGATTTCCTTAGCGGCGATTGCCATGGGAATCTTGAATTCCTATCGGCATTTTGCCACCCCGGCATTTGCCCCGATAATGCTTGATATCTGCTGGATTGGGGCGATTTTCTTTCTCTGCCCTTTATTCGGAGAAAGTATCGAGAAAAGAATCCTGGGATTAGCGGTTGGGGTGCTTGTTGGAGGGCTGGGCCAATTCTGGATTCAGTGGCCAGCCTTGAAGAAAAGGAAACTGAGACTTCACTTTAACCTTAATTTTCGCCATCCGGCGATTAAGCGGATGGCGATTCTTCTTGCTCCCTCCATCATCGGGGTGGCGGTGACCCCGATTAATATTTTAGTGGATGCCCTCTTAGCGATAAGGCTGGGGGAGGGGATGGTCTCTTCCCTCTGGTATGCCAACCGCTTAATGCAACTTCCTCTGGGTATCTTTGGGGTGGCAATGGCTACCGCAACCCTGCCAACATTAGCCACTTACTTTGCCAGAGGAGAAATGAAAAAGTTAAAGGATACTCTTTCCTTTGCTCTGCGCAATGTCCTCTTTATTATTATTCCTTCCAGCGTTGGTTTGATTTTGCTCAGAAGACCGATTGTTTCCCTTCTCTTTCAGCGTGGTCTCTTTAATGCGGCATCTGCAGAAAATACTACCTTTGCTTTGCTATTTTATTCTATCGGTCTTTTTGCCTATGCCGCCTCAATCATTGTGGTCAGAGGTTTCTACAGTATCCAGGATACTAAAACACCGGTGAAGGTGGGGCTTCTCTCTATTCTTGCCAACCTGGTCTTTGACCTTATTTTAATGGGACCCTTAAGGCAGGGTGGGATTGCCCTCTCTACCAGTTTTGTGGGCATTATCAACTTTGTGGTTTTATCCTTTATTCTAACAAAAAGGCTAAAGGGATTGGATGGCAGAAAAATTCTTTCCTCTTCTCTAACGACTCTCCTCGTCTCGGGATTAATGGGGATTTTGGTCTGGAACTCCTTACTTTTTTGCCAGGGGGCAAAAATTCTAATTTTGCGTAGCCGATTTGCTTTAGTATTTATTCCTGCTATAATAGGTGTTGTCTTTTATCTCCTTTTCTCACATCTTTTGGGAAGGGAGGAAATGAAATCGTTTAGCAGCAAGAAGGTATGAATCCTATATTTCTGATAACCCTTTTGGTGGTTTTGTTCTTCTCGGTCATCATCCATGAGAATGCTCATGGGTATGCCGCTTTACTCAGCGGGGATGATACGGCAAAACTAATGGGAAGATTAACCTTGAATCCCCTACCCCATATCGACCTTATGGGGACGATATTTTTGCCAATATTTATGCTGCTTCTTTCCGGAGGCAGGTTTGCCTTTGGCTGGGCAAAGCCGGTTCCCATCAACCCTTATAACTTCCGGGACTATAAAAGAGGAATCTTTTTTACCGGGATTGCCGGACCGCTAAGCAACATTGGCCTTGCTTTTTGTTTTGCTTTTGTCTTTCGGCTTTTCCCTGGGGGGACAAGGTCGCCTTTTGGCCTTCTTTTAGCTTACGGTTGCCTGATTAATTTGCTTTTGGCGATCTTTAACCTTATCCCTATTCCTCCCCTTGATGGCTCCCGGGTTGTCAGTGGACTGTTGCCGGCTCATTTGGAGGCTTCCTACCGTCGGTTGGAGCCTTTCGGGATCTTCATCGTAATGTTCCTCTTTATCTCGGGACTTTTTAATGTTATCTGGAGGATTGTAGAGGCTTTAGGCGCAATTCTATTGGGAACAACGATAAGTATTTAAGAGGAGAAAAAATGGCAGAAGAGAAAATCTCACAAGCGGAGATGCAGTTTATTCAGTTTGTTTCCATGCTTTCCAACTCGGCGATGCAACATTTAGGAAAATTCACCAATCCCCTGACCGGAAAGATTGAAAAGAGCCTTGAGGCCGCCCGAGCAACGATTGACCTTCTTTCGATGCTAAAAGAGAAGACAAAGAATAACTTAAGCAAGAGGGAGGAGGAAACGCTTACCAGCTCTTTGGCAAACTTACAGTTAAATTATGCCGAGGAGGTAAAAAGAGAAGATACCGCCAAGACGTCGGCGTCCGCCAAAGATTCAGTGGCGGAAGAGAAGAAGGATGAGGAAGCAAAGCCTGCAGGCGAGGCTAAAAAATCTCCCTGATTCCCCGGGGGCTTAGAGAACCACAATGCCGCATGGATAATTCATTTACTTTTTCCTTTCTGTTAATAACCCCTATGGATGCAGGAAAATCGGAATTCTTGCTCAACGCACCATAATGTCCTTTGAATTGTTATGTGAAGCTTCACATAACAACAGTAGGGAAATTGGCTGAAAAATGATATATCAGCCACCAAGATATCAACCCAATCGATAATACACATGCGGCAAAAGATTTCTATGAAGAAAGAAAAGTTACCTGAATTGGGATTAACATATGGAATGAAATGGGTAAGATACCGGTTGCATTGCAGCTTTATTCGGTAAGAGAGGACTGTAACAAGGATTTTGTTGGGACGCTCAGGAAGGTATCCGAGATAGGATATGAAGGGGTTGAATTTGCAGGTTATTATGGAAAAAGAACAAAAGAGTTGAAGAAAATTCTTGAGGAGTTTGGTCTTAAAGTTGCCGGTACTCATATAGGAATCGATACCTTACTTGGAGATGAACTTCAGAAAACCATTGAATTTAACTCCATCCTGGGTAACAAATTTCTTATTGTCCCTGGGCTTCCAGAGGAATATAGAAATTCAAAGGAAGCGTGGAGCAAAACAGCCAATCTTTTTAATGAAATTTCTGAAAAGGTAAAACCATATGGGATGAGAATTGGTTATCATAACCACTGGATAGAATTTAAACCAACAAATGGAGAGATTCCCTGGGACATATTCTTTGGTGCAGCTAATAATGATGTAGTTATGCAACTCGATACAGGGAATGGTATGAAAGGTGGTGGAGACCCTGTAGAGATTTTAAGAAAATACCCAGGGAGAGCAGCGACTATCCATCTCAAAGAATTCTCATCCACAGATGATAAGGCAATTTTGGGGGAGGGGGAGGTCAATTGGAATGAAATTTTGAATTTATGTGAGACTACAGGTAAAACTGAGTGGTATATAGTGGAACAGGAAAGTTATGCTTATCCGCCAATTGACTGTGTTAGACTCTGCTTAAAGAATTTAAGAAGGATCTTAGAAAAGTAGTATAATAGAAAAAATGGCTATTTTGGAAAAGGTGAGAATATGTGCTCATATATGGGCCTATGCCGCAAGGGAGCCTGCTAATGATGTCTATCCTATTCTTGAGAGGATATTTGAAGATTTTAGTAAAACTGATTGTGAGGGCATAGAGTTGATGGGAAATAGCCTTCTCCATGATGATTCTTATGAAAGAATATCAGAACTTTCCTCAAAATATAGCGTGCCGGTGATAGGTTCATCTTTTGGAGCAGAGATGTATGATAAAGCTGCACACAAGCAAATATTTAAGGAGGTAGAGCAAATAATCTCAATCTTATCAAGAATAGAAGCAAGAAATCTTGGAATATCAACTGGTGCAAAAGCCAATGCAAAGAAAAGTCCTGAGGAACTTGATGCACAAGCAGAGATTTTAATGAAGATCAAAAGGATCGGTAAGGATAACGGGATAATAATGAATCTTCACAACCATACCTATGAGGTAAAAGATGATGAGTATGAACTTAAAGAAAATATTAAGCGCATTCCAGATGTGAAATTAGGACCAGATTTAAATTGGTTGCTTCGTGCCGGAATAGAGCCTATTGACTTTTTACGTCGCTATAAGGAAAGGATAGTTTATATGCATATCCGAGACCAAAAAGGAGATCGCTGGACAGAAGCACTCGGTGATGGGGACTTCAACCTTTCTTTATTTAAAGAAACTCTTGAAGAAATAAACTTTAGGGGAGATATAGCCATAGAATTAGCCCACGAGAAGAATCATAAATTTGTTCGTTCCATGGGGGAAAACTTCAAATTAAGTTGCCAGAATTTAAAAAAAGTATTAGGAGAATGAATAAAAGCAATCCGGTAGGAATTGGAATTGTTGGCTGTGGAATGATATCAATTAACTATGCAAAAAGCATACTAACTCATCCCAACCATCTTAGAATTATTGGGGTATATGATATAACCTCTGAGCGAGTAAAAGAATTTACTAAACAGTTTGGCGGTCAGGTGTTTCAGACGATGGAAGAACTTTTGGGTTCACCCGAGGTTGAGTTAGTTGTCAACCTAACAGTACCTACCGCCCATTACCAAATAACACAACAGGCTTTGGAGGCAGGGAAGCATGTTTATAGCGAGAAACCCTTGGCAACCAAAAGAGAGGAAGGTTCCAAATTGGTTAAAATAGCGAAAGAGCGTAATTTATTGCTTGGCTGTGCACCCTTCGTCATTCTTGGTGAAGCACAACAAACCTTATGGAAGGCGGTCAGGGATGGAATGGTTGGGGAAGTTTTGGAGGTCATTGCCGACATAATGGGGGGACGGATTGAAAGAAACTACCATCCCAACCCAGCACCTTTCTATGCTCCTGGTGTAGGTCCGTTACTTGATGCAGGATGCTATCCGCTTAATGTCCTTACCTCAATTCTTGGGCCAGTTCGTACTGTCAAGGGAATGGCCGAGATTCGAATACCTGAACGAATAATTGGTATAGGCCCTAATAAAGGAAAGAAATTTACCGTCACGACACCTGACCATGTAACGGGGCTCCTTCAATTTGCCAATGGAGTGGGCGGAAGAATAACTGCCAGTTTCGTGGTAGAAAAAACAACCCATACCGGTATTGAGATACATGGAACTAAAGGATCATTATGGATAGCTTCGCCCGTAGCATTTGACAGTGAAATTAGGTTCTGCCCAATTGGAGAAGACTGGCAAAAAGTTCCATTTGTTTCACAACCTTACCATGGTATAGAGTGGTCACGGGGAGTTCTTAATATGGCTGAGGCAGTTCGTAACAATTGTCTGCTTCACTGCACTGGCGAACAGGCAAGTCATATCCTTGATATTTCCTTAGGAATTTTGGAGTCTGCAGAAAAGGGTTGTGAGAAAAGTATCGAGACTACTTTTGAACCTCCAAAACCGGTTTACTCATAGTATTAAAAATTTAGGTATGAGCATAGATTTAATTTCAAGGAGGCGATATGATTCAGGTAGGGATATTTACCGGGGTTTTTCCTCATCCTCTGGAGGAAAGGGCAAAGAGAATAAGGGGATTGGGATTTAATACGGTAGCGGTGGATGAAGTAAGAGATCTTCCTTTAGAAGAGATCACTCCTCAATTATGCAAGAAAATTAGAGATACATATCGAGATTATAATTTACCCATATCGGTAATCTCTGGTTATACCAACCTTGTCTCCCCCGACATAGAAAAGAGAGATAAAGGATTAAAAAGACTGCATCGTATCTTAGAATTGGCCTGGGAATTGGGCACTCCTTATGTCGCTACAGAGACCGGAACATTCAATACAGAAAGTGATTGGGTAGGACATGAGAAGAATCATACAGAAGAAGGATTTAATGAATTCCTTAAAGTGACTAAAGAGGCGGTGAAGATAGCAGAAGTAAACGATAGCGTTCTCTGCTTAGAAACATATGTGCAGAATGTTATTGGTTCTATAGAAGAGTGTAAAAGAGTCTTTTCAGAGATTCCTTCTCCAAATCTAAAGTTACTGCTTGACCCGACAAATTACTTTGAAATTCACAACATAGACAAGATGAGAGAAACCCTTGATTCTATATTTGATGCTCTTTCAGAAAAGATAGTTATTGCTCATGCCAAGGACGTAAAAGGAGGTAAATCTACTACTGAAGCACGCTTTGAGAAAAAGATGGGCACTGAAGACGAAGGTTTGAGTTTTCGGGGAGTAGGAAATATAGAATTACCTGCTCCTGGTTTGGGGGAACTTGATTATCCATACTATCTTAAAAGGCTCGTACGTGTTTCTCCAAATATTCCTTTGATAATCGAGCATTTAACCGAGGAGGATGTCCCCCGCGCCAAGAAGTTCATTGATAAGATGCTGATAGAGGTCGGGGCATAAAATGAAAAAAATAGATTATAAACCACATGACCCGAAAGGATACCGGCCAGGAATAGGAATCATCGGCTGTGGTAATATTGTGAGAAATCATCTTGCTGCCTATAAGAAAGCAAATTATAGGATAGTAGCAATGGCAGATATTAATATCGACAATCTTAAGGATCGCGCCCGCCAAGTACCTGGAGTGAAAATATTTACCGACTACAACCAACTTTTAAAATTGCCTGAGGTCAAAGTGGTTGATATAGCCACACACCCGGAAGAGAGGGTACAACTAGTAAGAGATGCATTAAACTCTGGAAAGCACGTGCTTTCTCAGAAACCCTTTGTTTTAGATTTAAAGGTTGGGGAGGAATTGGCAAAATTAGCAGCGAAGAAAAAATTACTTTTGGCCGTTAATCAGAATGGTCGCTGGAATCCTCCCTGGAATTATGCCTACCAGGTTATCCAGGCCGGCATGATTGGCAAGGTGATGAGTGTTCATATGTGCTGCCACTGGGACCACAATGGGATTAGAAGGAACCCAAAATTCAATAAACTGCAGCATATTGTACTTTATGATTATGGGATTCATTGGTTTGACATATTAGCTGTATGGATGGGAAATAAACAAGCCAAAAGGGTATTTGCCTCCTTTAGCAAGGCTCCAAACCAGAAGGCAGCCCCACCACTTTTAGCTCAGGCATTAATAGAATATGAAGGAGCCCAGGCAAGTTTGGTTTTTGATGGAAGCCAAAATGCAGGCGGCGAGGATTCCTTCTTCATTGGAGGGACCAAAGGCTCCATCCTCTGTACCGGTCCTGATCTTAACCAGCACATCTTAGAAATCCGCACCAAAGAAGGTGTTTATCGACCAAATTTACAAGGAGCCTGGTTCCCCGATGGCTTTCACGGGACGATGGGGGAACTTCTCTGTGCAATAAAAGAGAGGAGAACTCCCTGGAATAATGCTAGGGATAATCTGAAGAGTCTGCAGCTTTGTTTTGCCGCCTGTGCCAGCGCAGACAAAGGAAAGGCGGTGAGCCCTGTCACGATAGATAAAATAAAAATATGACATCCAGGGAGCGAGTAGAAAGAGCAATCAATCATCAAAGACCAGACCAGATTCCCCTTGATTTGGGTAGTACACCGGTAACCGGGATGGCGGCCAGTTCCGTATGGAAATTACGTCGTGCCCTTGGACTAAAAGATGAAAGAATAAAGGTAGTAGAGCCGTATCAAATGCTAGGTGAGATTGCTGACGACTTAAAAGCCACTCTTGGCGTAGACTGTGTAGAGTTAAATTCGACTAAGAACCTATTCGGATTTGAAAATAAGGATTGGAAGCCCTGGGAATTATTCGATGGGACACCGGTTCTTGTTCCGGATAGCTTCAACACTAAACCTGAAGAGAATGGTGATATTCTCATGTATCCCGAAGGGGATAGAACTGTTCCACCTTCTGCCCGGATGCCAAAGGATGGGTTTTATTTTGACACGATCATTCGACAATCGCCAATCGATGAGGCAAAACTGAAGGTTGAGGACAATCTTGAGGAGTTCCAAATCATCACCGATAAGGAACTGGAATACTATCGCAGGCAGGCCGATTACCTCTACAAGAATAGTGATTATGCTATTGTGGGAAATTTTGGTGGCACTGGATTTGGCGATATTGCCCTGGTGCCTGCGCCATTTTTAAAATATCCCAAGGGGATTCGGGATGTTGAGGAATGGTATATTTCCTTGGTAAAGCGCAAAAAGTTTTTATTAGAGTTGTTTGAGAAACAGTGTCAGATCGCTCTAAAAAACCTGAAACTTATCTATCAGGCGATTGGGGACAAAATCAGTGTACTCTTTGTCACCGGCACCGACTTTGGCGCGCAAAATGGCCCATTCATTTCCCCGAAACTGTATCGTGAACTCTTCAAGCCATTCCATAAGCGGGTCAATGCCTGGGTTCACACAAGTACCAGATGGAAGACCTTTATTCACAGCTGCGGTGGAATAGAGCCTTTAATTGAGGATTTTATCGATGCGGGATTTGATATACTAAACCCAGTTCAAATCTCTGCTGCGGGAATGGAACTATACCGACTTAAAGAAAAATATGGAAAGCGAATTGCATTCTGGGGTGGCGGTGTAGATACCCAGAAAACACTTCCATTTGGCACACCGGAGGAGGTAAGCCAAGAGGTTAGGGAGCATCTTGCTATGTTTTCCGAAGGTGGCTATGTCTTCAACCCAGTGCACAATGTACAGGCTGGAATCCCAGTAGCAAATTTATTAGCAATGTATGAAGCTGTATCCAAGTATCGATAAGTTCTTAATAAAAAAGGAGGAAGATAAAGCTTCGTTCAATTAATAAATGCCTAGCTCGGATAAAAGTGGTAGTGCATAAAAACCGCCGATGGAAAAAGCTTAAATACTTCTTTAATCAAATTAAATCATGCATATGGTGGAGTGGCAGAAACCAAATAGAGGATATAGACTTTACTGAAAGGTTTATCCATATCCCGGCCGAGAATACCAAAACCAAAACTGCCAGGACCGTAGTGCACTGTTACATAAGTTTCTATGCACTTTTCTAAGCCTGTCATTCCCGCAATCTGTGAGCGGGAATCTATCTTCTTTAGATTCCTGCTTTCGCAGGAATGACAAAACGTATTAAAATTAATGTAACAGTGCAGTAGTAGTAGGTGAAGATTCCTTATCCGACATCAGAGTTTATCTTAAAGTTTATCCTGAGCGTAACCGAAGGAATTCCAGAAATCACAAGATATGGGCTAGTGGATTTGACAAAATCGAAAAATATGATATAATAATACTTTGTAATATTAAACATGTTTGAAAAGGAGAAAAAATGCTTGAGAGAATAACGATAACTTTGCCAAAAAGTATAGAAAAAATTATAGAAAGAGAAAGGAAAGAATTAGGATTTAATAGAAGTGAATTATTTAGAAGAGCTATCGAATCATTTTTGGGATTGAAGGACAAAGCTGAGGAAGAGGCTCTGCAAAAATATGGACCTATTTATGAAGCGCTGGAAGAGGAAGATCGCAGGACCTCTAAAGAAATGATGAAATTAGCCAAAAAGACTCTTCCCTCCGATTAATTTAAAGGAGAGCGGGATAATGTTAGAAGATATAATTTTGCGTGGTGATATCCGGCTTTGCGACTTTGGAGAGCCTCAGGGATATACTGCTGCCAAAAAAAGACCGGTTGTAGTTATCCAAAATAATGTTGCCAATAGAAAAAGTCAGACGATCATTGTTACCATTATCAGAACAAATCCAAAAGTTGGCCAGTTACCTGTGGGCGTGAAAGTTGAACCCGGGCCAACCGGCTTAAAAAAGATTTCGTATGTAGATTTGGGTCATATTTACACTGTTAACAAAGCCGATCTTGGGCAAAAGATAGGTTCAATTAATAAATCTACTATGCTCAAAATTGATATAGCAAAAGAGATAAGTTTAGGCCAAAGAGATTATCCTTAAGGAAGGGTGTGCTGCCGAAGAAGATAATCCGAACGTATGGCGAGGAAGCAAAGCCTGCAGACGAGGCTAAAAAATCTCCCTGATTCCCCGGGGGTCTATTTTTTTAAGGATAAAGAAAAGAGAGTCATCTATATTGGCAAGAGCGTATCTTTAAAAAAAAGAGTTGCCGGCTATTTTCAGAAGGAGTATTTTGACCCGAAAATTGGTCAACTTATCCGGCAAATAGCCGACTTTGACTATATTCCTTTATCTTCAGAACCAGAGGCCCTTCTTCTGGAAGCCAGATTAATCAGACAATTCCAGCCAAAATATAATCAGCTCGCCAAGGATGATAAGAGTTATCCCTTTTTAAAAATTACCAGGGAAAAGTTCCCTTCCTTCACCATTGTTCGGGAGAGAAAGAAAAGGGATGCCTTCCACTTTGGACCCTATACCGACGTTATTGGTCTGCGCCGCGCCTACCGCTATATCAGAACTATTTTCCCTATCCGGCGCTGCAGGAAAAAAATTGATCCCCAAAAAGGAAAGGTCTGTCTTGACTTTCATCTTGGGAGATGTAAAGGACCCTGTGCCGGCAAGGTCAAGGAAAAAGAGTACCAGAGATTGGCAAATTCCCTGGGACTTTTCCTGAAAGGGAAATATCGAGAGACAATAAGGCAATTAAAGGAATTGATGAAAAGAGCAGCCGAAGAATTGAATTTTGAAGAGGCTGCAAAATACAGAGATCGGATTGAAATGATTAAGAGGATGAAAAAAAGTGAGGTGCATCTCTGTAGGGGTCGGATTCATCCGACCCGCGGGCTTGATAAATCAAGCCCCTACATTCACTTGAATGAGCTCAAAAAGGTCCTTTCCCTTCCTCGTTCGCCTGAGAAAATTGAAGCCATTGATATCTCCGACATCTCAGGCGATAAAGCGGTGGGCAGTCTCGTTGCCTTTAAGGGTGGCAGACCGGATAAGGATGGCTACCGGAGATTTAAAATTAAGGGAGTTTCAGGAATAGATGACTATAAGATGATGCAGGAGGTGGTGGAGAGAAGCTACAGGAAAAAGAAAAATCTTCCCGACCTTCTCCTCATCGACGGGGGAAGAGGGCATCTTTCTACCGTAATGCAAAAATTGGCAGAGATGAAATTGCTTTTTCCGGTGGCCGCTTTAGCCAAGAAAAATGAGAAAATCTTCCTCCCTTATTCTTCCTCTCCCCTGGTTTTGAAAAAGAATTCTGAAGCTTTACATCTCCTTCAGCAAATCCGGGATGAGGCACACCGTTTTGCTATTTCTTACCATAAGCGGCTCCGTAGAAGAGCGTTAAAGGAATCCGGTCTTGACGAAATAAAAGGGATTGGTGCGCAAAGAAAGAAGAGACTGCTTTCCTATTTTGGTTCTCTTGACGAAATAAGAAAGAGCGGTGTGGAGGAACTAAAGAAATTGGGACTATCCGAAAAATTGAGCAAAAAGGTAATCAAATCACTTGACAAGAAAAAGTAGAGTTGTAGAATAGAGTTATACGTAGCATAATAAATAATTGCATATCATATGATTATACAGATAACAACATATCTGTCATTCCTGCGGAAGCAGGAATCTAATACTGGATTCCCGCTGACTCACTGCGGGAATGACACTGCTTTTTGTCATTCCTGTGGAAACAGGAATCCATTGCGGGAATGACAATAGAGAAAAATGGCAAAATTGACTAAAATCTTAATGGTCTGTTTCTTGTTTTTCAGCCTTTGTTGTTTAAACAGCATTAAGGCAGATAATCAGGAAACCTTCTCGCCGATAGAGAAGATATTCCTTGATGAATCGGATGAAGTTCTCAGACAATTTGGCTATAACCTCTTTGAGGGAGCGGCCGGCTTTATTGCTCCGACCGATATCGCCGTGGGACCAGACTATCTTTTAGGTCCGGGCGATGAAGTGGTAATCAGCCTCTGGGGTCTTTTCGAAAAGGAATACCGGGAGATGATTGACCGGGACGGCAATATCTTTCTCCCTAAGTTGGGCAAAATCACCTTGGGCAGAAGGACTTTCTCCCAGACAGAGAAAGACCTTAAAGAAAAATTCAGCCACTACTACAAGAACATCCGGATAAGTATCACTTTGGGAAAAATAAGGACGATCAAAATTTTTGTTATTGGTGAGGTGAAGCGACCGGGTAGTTACCAGATGAGTGCCCTTTCCAATCTCCTTCATGCGCTTTATTTGGCCGGCGGCCCGACCAAAATGGGCAGTTTAAGGAATATCAGGATAATGAGAAAGGGAAAGGAGAAGACTTCCTTTGACCTTTATCCTTTTTTACTTTCCGGAGATACCGGGGAGGATTTTTACTTTTCCTCCGGGGATACCATTTTCGTTTCTCCCATTGGGCCGGTCGCGGCTATCGGCGGTAATGTGAAAAGACCGGCCATCTACGAACTGAAAGGAAAAACGTCCTTAAAGGATTTAGTTAACATCGCCGGTGGTTTTTTGCCCTCAGCCTACCTTTCCCGTATTCAGATAGAGCGGATAGAAAATTTTCAGAAGAAAGTCCTTCTTGATGTTGAGCTCTCCGCTCAGGTTAGAGAACGGTCCGCCGATATTTTGCTAAAGGACAGTGATTTAGTGAGGATATTCTCTATTGAAAAAAGAATCTATAACCGTATCTCTTTAGAAGGGATGGTCAAACATCCTGGAGACTATCAACTGAAACCATCGATGCGGTTAGGCGAGATACTTACCCCGGAAGAGCTTCTGCCGGAAGCATCCTTGAGTAAAGCGGAGATAGTTCGGTTAAAAGAGAATGGCGCAACCGAAATTATTGGATTTTCTCCGGAAAAATTGTTTAAGGGAGAGAAGAAAGAAAATATCATTCTGAAACGCTGGGATCGCATCGTCATCAGGTCGGCGTGGGAGCAGGTTTCCAAGGTTGAGGTAAAAGGAGAAGTTGAATTTCCTGGTCAATATACCGTCCGACGGGGTGAAAGATGCAGTTCCCTGATCGAGCGGGCAGGGGGATATACGCCGGAAGCCTTTCTGCCCGGCGCAGTCTTCACCAGAGAATCTGTTAAGGAAAAAGAAAGGATAAATTTAGAGGAGTTTATCCAGCGGCAGGGAACAATTTTAGAAAAAGGAAAAGAGGGCGCTACCGATGAGGAAAAACGCTTGATCGCCGAAGGAGAAACTCTCCTGAAAGAACTAACCGAGAAGGTTCCTCTGGGAAGGATAGTTTTTCACTTGAGCCCTCTAAAAAAATTCAAAGGCTCTCCCGATGACTTAATTTTAAAGGACGGGGACACACTTTACATTCCCAAGCCGCCGGCTGCGGTATCAATCTTGGGCGAAGTAAATAATCCCGGAGCCATCTGCTATCAGGGGAGAAAGGGTTTGAATTACTATTTGGAAAAGGCCGGCGGTTTTAGTAAAGATGCCGATAAAAAATATCTTTATGTTATTAGACCGGATGGAACGGCCACAGCCAAATCCCTTCTTATTGGCAGAGGGGACACCATCATCGTCCCGCAAAGGGTAAAAACAAGAACCGGTAAAGTCGTCAAGGATATCATCCAGATGATTTATCAAGTTAGCGTGGGTATTTCCTCATTCTAAGTTGATGGAGAGAAAATCAAAGGATAGAAATAGAAAGATTTTCAAAAGGCATGGACGTTTTCTCCTTATTTCCTATGGAGTAACCCTAACGGTTACCCTCTTGTTGAGTCTTATTTTGCCAAAGATATACCGGGCCGCCGCTACCATCTTCAGGCCGTCGGAGAGCAAGGCAAGTCTGGAGTGGCTCAAAGTTGCTTCTGCCACGAAAGGGTTCGTTTCACCCTTAAGCACCAATGTCGAGCTATTTCTTTCCATCTTAAAGAGCCGTTCTATGCAGGATGAAATTATTAAGAGGTTTGATTTGTTAAAGGTCTACCATGTTAAGGATATGGAGGAGGCGCGGGAAGAGCTGAGGGATTATGCCAAAATCGGTATTTCCAAGGAGAAGGTGATTACCATCGCCGTCTGTGACCGAGATCCAGCCAGGGCTGCCGCGATCGCCAACTTCTATGTGGAAAATCTGGATAAAACCATGCAAACTTTGAATATCGGTGCCGCCAAGCGCAACCGATTGTTCGTAGAGGAGAGGTTAAAGAAAACGATCGAATCCTTGAATAAGGCAGAAGAGGAATTGAAGAATTTCCAGGTTAAAGAGAAAGTGGCAGTTAGCAAAGACCTCTCTCAGATGTCTGAGATAGCCGGTGAGTTAGAAGGGAGGCTCATCGGCGCAAAGGTACAGTTGGAAATCCTGAAAAGATATGCTACCGGTAACCATCCCGAGGTTCTTAAATTGAAGAGCGAGATTAGCGAAATCCAGAAAGCCCTTGCCCAATTGCCGACCAGCGAAGAAAAACTCTCCAAACTACTAAGAAAGGTCAAAACTCAGGAGACAATTTATACTTTTTTGACCAACCAATTGGAGCAGGCTAAAATCGCCGAGGCCAAAGACACCCCTATTGTGCAAGTCCTTGATTATGCCATTGTTCCCGATAGGAATTACCGACCCGATATGAAATTAAATTTAGGGATAGCAAGTCTGGTGGTTCTGTCTTTGGGAGCGATGCTTTTCTTTTTTGATGCTCTCCGTTATCTTGGCACCTGAATAAATAAAAATAAATGAAAAGTTTTAGGCGATTGTTGGGTTATTTGGGGCCTTACCGCTTCTTCCTGATTATTGGTTTAGGAGCAGCGACAATGGCTGCCGGAGTCCAGCTCGGTCCACCCTATCTCATCAAGATTATTATTGATAAGGTGATTGTCCAGAAAAATCTTCTCCTTCTTAATTATCTTATCTTGGCGCTTATCGGGCTTTACCTTTTGCAGAGCGGATTTGCTACTCTCAGACTGATTTATATCAATAAGGTGCAGCAGGGTCTTATCCTGGATTTGCGTAATGAGGTCTATCGTCATCTGCAGAGACTCTCCCTTTCCTACTTTGAGAAAAGACAGAGCGGAAGAATCGTTAGCAGAGTCGTCAATGATGTAGAGGCACTCCAGGCAATTGTGA
>DAOWFY010000155.1 GCA_030637775.1 bacterium
CCTTTCTCAATAGAGATACTATTTCTTTATCTCTATTTTACCACACTTAAAGAAACCGGGAGTGTTACCTATGTATCTCATCTTTTGCAGTTTTATTTACATTTCTGAAAAAATTAGCGAAATAAAAAAACCTCCCACCCATAGAGAAAGACTTCGCTTTCTCTATGTATCTCATCCTTCACAGTGTCAATGATAAACTTTCTGTAATGGGCGTATATGAATTTTCCCTAATTCAGGTCTGTGATATTTCTTGGCGATCTTACGCAATATCAAGGTCCCAGGATTAAGAAGTTCAATACCTATTAGATTACCCTTCTCATCTAAATCAATAAAAGTTTCAGGAGTGAACTCAATAGTTCTTTTTACCTTACTTTCCTTTAAAGCAATATACACCACTTTTGCCAAAGGATCAAAAGAAATCATTAACATTTAGCATCTCCTTTCTTTAACCAAGCCGCTGTTACTATAACAAAAGAATTCTTTGTCTCTACATTTTTCAAGGTAAGAGTCTCGCTGGTTTTATTCTTCCGGAGACATAGTGGAGTCGGAAGCCTTCGGCAAACTCAACCCCACATTGCAGGCCGCGGAAGGAAGCCACCTTTCTCATCAGTTCGACATAGTCAAGATGATCATGTTCTTTTAGCCATTTTGCCTGGGAGATATGACAAAGGAGCATTCTCTCCTTTATTTCCATAAATTCAGTGATATCAACGTATTCTGTTGGTTGAAAATTTATCCCATTGACCGTATCCATAAAATAGAGAGGTGTAACCGAAACATAATTGGATCTTTTTGTCTTGTAGTTGGGCAAACTTGCCATAAAGGAGGCATCAACTACCAGTTGAGAAGTAACAGTATGGTCGCACATATAGTCGTCGGGAGAATGGGTAATAATGAGGTCGGGTTTAGTCTTTCGGACAATATCAATGACCTTATCCATCGTAGGTTTGTTCCGGTAGAGTTCCAAATCAGCTGCTACCGGTCCCAGACATTCCGCCTCAAGGATTCTAGCAGAATTCCTTGCCTCTTTATCCCTCATTCTGGCAAGAGGGACTGCGGGAATTTCAAAATGGCCTTTATTGCCATTACAGAGATGCGCCATAAAGATTTTTGCTCCATCCTTCTTGAATTTGGCTAATGTTCCGGCACAAAGGATCTCCAGATCATCCGGATGTGCCCCTACCGCTAAAATACGCATATCTTTTTTCTCTATTTACTATTACTAACTTAAATCTAAACTGGCTTTTAAAGCTTTATCTACTTCTTGCTGAATGCGAAATGGAATTTCTCCCCATTTTTTATCTAATCTTTTTTTATCTAGCGTTAAAAGGTGTCCGGTATCAATTACTGAGTCTTTAGTCAACCCGCCTACCCCTCTCTTGATTAAGACGCAGACCGGTAATTCTTTGGTTTCGTCTACTTGATGAATAGCCGCAACAATAGTTGTAGGTGAATGTTGATTGCCAATGTTATTCTGGATTATTAACGCTGGCCGAACCTTACCAATTTCTGCTGTTGTAATTCCTCCAAAATCTACCGAATAAATTTCTCCCCTTTTAGGAACTATTTCAGCCATGATTATTTTTCTCCTTTTAGCACCCAGGCCAGGTTTCTAAGGCGAGTGGCAACATTTCTTCAACTCGTTTAAGTTGCTTTTTTCTAACATTGAGATTGGAATAAACCGTGATATACCTTTTTCGCATTTCTTCTTTTTTTCTCACGGCTAACCATAGTTCGATGGCTTGTTTGAATAAGGCACTTCGTGGGAGATGAAGCTTAGATTCGTATTTGGTAACCATTCTTAAATCATCTTTGGGCAGACTAACAGTGACTTTTTCCGTTCTAATTGTCATAACTTTTCACCTCCATTCTGGCATTATTATTCCTACCAAAAGTATAACACAAGTTCTTACTGTTGTCAAATCACTGCTGAAACTTTCCTTTGATAAGATTTTTACTTACTAAAGATAGCCTGATCAGTAAGTGGCGGAAGTTAAAAGGGCAAGAGCAATGATCTTACTTTTAATCATTGCCTCGGTCAGAAAGATAAATCAACGGGTCAAAGTAGGAGCCTTTAGAGATGGCAAAGAAGCATTTTCTGGCTAAAACTCGCATATCTTTTCCCCTTTCTCTGCCGATTCCATCTCTTTGAGGACAAGCGCAAGAGAATCACGCGCATCCTCTGGCGTAACAACGGTCGGTTTTTTCTTCGCCTGTACACATTCCACAAAATATTTAATCTCATTATAGTAGCCACCTAACTCGGAGATGTTGCCGGATGTATCGGTTACCCTGGGAATATCCTCGCCTAATTTTGGATATTCGCTCTTTCCGGCGGTATAAATACCAAAAGGCTTGTTATAGGAGGTGTTATATTCCACTACTCCTTTCTCAAAGCGAGCAACAAAGGCCATTCTAAAGGGAAGGGTATCGACAAAATCCCAGCCGCCTTCAGCCGAAACAATAGAGTCCGGATATTCAAAGAGGGAAAAGATATGGCCATAGCCTCCCTTAATCTTTGTCCCGGAAGAGAAAAGAGTTTTTGGCCTTCCCAGAAGATAAAGAATGTAGTCGGTATCATGGATGTGCAGGTCAAAGAGAGCGCTACCGCTTTTCTCTGGTATCTGAAGCCAGTTTTCCCAGCCCCAGGTAGGAAGAGGTGAAAGCCGGGTAAGAGCAAGGGAGAGAAGTCTCCCCAATTCACCGGAATCTTTAATTTCCTTTAGCCTGATATATTCCGGCCAGAATCTAATCACCTGAGCGATCATAAAGGTAATATTATTTTTGCGAGCCACATCAACCATTTCATTGGCATCCTTCAGGGAAAGGGCGATCGGCTTTTCACAGAGGAGATGCTTGCCGGAGTTGGCCGCTTTAACCACCCATTCCTTATGGATGTAGGTTGGCAGACAGATATCAACCGCATCAACTTCAGAATTTTTTAAGAGTGCTTGCGCATCCTGGTAAGCGGTTGCACCAAACTTTTTTGCCAATTCCTCCGCCTTCTCTTTTCTGATGTCGGCAATTCCAATCAATTTTGCTCCGGGCAAAAGAGCATAGCACTGACTGTGCATTCCACCCATAAAACCGGCTCCAATCACCCCTATCCTCACCATTTTCCCTCCTCAAATCCAGAAAACCATATTCCCTTCCATCTTGGTAAAATAGTCAATAACAACCCAGATTCCAGCACAGGTATATTGACCCAAAATCAACCCTAAGAAAAAAGGAACGGTATTTTTATATAACTTTGGTCCTCCATAGCGAAGAATCAGGCTTTTCAAAAGCCAGGCAAGAAAGATGGAAAACCAAAGCTGGCTGATCCAGGTGAGAGAACCGACGGTAAAGCCTATTGGGTGTAAAGGCCACCAGAGAAATCTATTGCGCATAAACATCAGACCAAACATTACTGCCGCTCCAATGCCCTTGCAGAGCCAGCCCAGGCCATTGGGACCGGTTGGATGAAGGATCTTATCTGCGGTATATAAAAATGGTGCCTTTGGTCCTCCGACAAAATACCAGGAGTTAAGGTTTGCCCCTCCATAGGTGTAGGAAAGTCGCAATACCAGCCAGAGGGAGGCAAAGATACCGATAATGAGAGCCAAAAGCATCCCCAGGAAGAGTAATCTCTTTCTCTTTCCCATCTCCTCGGCCATCTTCAAGCCATGAGCGGCTGGCGACATCGGGAAGGTTCTCACATCGGAGGAATAGACATAGGTGAAACCTAAACCAACAAGACCAGAGGCTCCGACATTGGAAGAACCAATGCCAGAGACAACGGCTGAGGAGGAGATGGTCGGTGCGGTTAAGGTGGGGACACCACCTTCAGCAACAATCCGGGTTAAACCCAAAAAGAGAAGAAGAGCACCAAAGAGAAAGAGAAGAGAAATCCAGAAAGGGATACCGGTTAAAACAAGCCAACCGGTCATAAAGATGCCTCCTAAGATAAGTCCGATTACGGCTGTCCGATAAGAAAGCATCTCGGAAGAGTCATCTATCTTTTTATCTCCTTTAAATGCTTTCCTAAAAACATCTCTTAAATGAGCTCTGGCCATCCAGAGACCAAAAAGAACAAAGACCAGGAAGGCACCCATTCCTAAGTGACCAAAGATAGGATCGGGTGTCCCATAGATACCAACATTCTCGGCACTACTTATCCCGGTGATATTAAAAATACCTCTAACAACGGTGGAAAGAAGATTAAAGAACCAGAGAGAAAGAGCAACATCAAGGTTAATCAGATAGGCCAGTCCCATTACGGGAAAACTGAGGCGAAAGTAGATACCTGTTGTCTGCCGGAAGATAGGGATAAACTGGACTAAATTTATCGAGGGAATAAAATGAAAGTGATGGTGGAGGGCATTGATACTGCCAATGATAAAGGGAATCCCAAAGCCAAGCCACATTAGTTTATTTCGATAAAAGGGAGCAAGGGCAGGCGCCTGCCTGCCGGTAGGCAGGGGTTTACTCTTCTCTTCCTCTTTGACAATCTCCATCGGAAGTCTTGTTAGAGGAAAGATTAATCTTTCTCTCTCTACCCATTGCTTGCGAAGAATGACTATAATACAGATCATTACGATATAAAGAGCTAGGATAAAGGGAAGCCAGGCAGAGAGTGGTTTTATCCAGGCGCCCCAGGGGATGGAGGCTCCTTTGGGTAAACCCTCAAAGAAACACCTGATATTCTCTGCTCCCTGGGGAACCAACCAGGGTTTGATGTGGGGTTGAATAATCTCTGCCCATCTGTTCTCGGGAGTAGCATAATAAAAGGGAGCAGCAAGCATCGGGAGAATCTGGCTGCCCAAGCCCATCGTCACTACCGAGGAGCAGACAATGAGCATCGTATAGATTAAGAGTTGCTCTGAAGGATTAAAGCCAATTCCCATCTTGCGCAGAATTGTATTAACAAGAAGGGTAAAGACAAAGAAGATAAAGATACCTGCCGCGGGCATATGGTCAATCGCAAGGTAGGAACCATGGACAATGTTGATAGAGTATTGGCACATCACAACAACAAGGAAGCAAAGGAGAGCTCCGGTGATAAATGCCCTCAGGGTAAACCCCGACTTATTTTCTCTATCTAAATCCATTTTCTTTATTTCATCTTAATCTCAACATTTTCCGCCACGCCGCCCAAGATTGTGTAGGTTCCGGGAACTGTCTGTAGAAGTGAGCCGGGAACAAGGGTGTTAACCCGGCCGTGCGCAACAAGTCGTCCAATAAACCTTTGCCAGGAGATACCTCCGCCAAGATAACCATCCAACCAGAAACTTCTGTCTTTAGCCGAAATGATCTGGGCTGGCCCAATGGTATTTGCCTTTGGTGGAACCCATGACCAATCACCCGAGAAGGAATGGAGGGCATTCTGCATAATTGTCATTGGATGAAGCTCCACACACCTTGGCCCGGCTTTCTTGTAGGCATCTAAATCATCGCCAAATTCCTCTCCTAAGTGTGCCTCCCAGAAGGCAATATGACCACACCAGCCAATACCGCCGTAGACAATATCTGCCCCTCCGGAATCTTCAATCATTTTCCCGTAGGAAGAAAGAACCTCTGTGGTAGGAAAATGTATCTGATTCTCAGGCGGCCTTAAATCCTTGTCGATCTTTAAGAAAAATTCCTCCCTCATCACTTTCTGGAAAGAACCAGACCAATCTGCAGGAGCGCTCTCCCCTCTCTCATTGGTATATTCATCCATATTGAAGGAAATGAGATTTTTGCAACTGATTCTTAGCCTATTAATCAGGGAGGCAGCAATGGGATATTGCGGCATTGGACCTACGGGAAAGATAGCCACCAGTTTCCTTCGGTCTTCGTTTGCTTTTTTAATCCTCTCTACAATATCCAAGGCAAATTCCAAATAGAAATCCTCTAACTTTTCAATGATTCTAATCTTAAATTCGGGATTGGGATGCTTACAGATATCCTCTTTCTTGACCTTCCTTACCCGGGCGCATTCTTCACTGTCCTGAAATGGCAAAAACTTTGCCAACCGATAATTAAATTCTTCCATAACGCCCCCCCCTCACAATTTATTTTACTTCCTTCTTTCCTTAATGTCAAAAATACTCCAAAAGATTTGGGTTGACAGGGTTAGAGGGCAATGTTACACTTATCTGAGAAAACAAAGATGAAGACAATTGTTGGGCTTGATTTGGGGGGAACATTCATTAAGGCTGGTCTGGTGAGTGAGAAGGGAAAAATCTTAAAGAAACAGCAGTTACCAACCTTGGGAGAGAAAGGAAGGGAGACGGTCCTTTCCCAGATGGAGAAAGGGATTAGATTTGCTCTAAAAGGGGAAAAGGAAATTATCGGCATTGGTATCGGTACCCCGGGCTTAGTCGATAAAGAGGGAAAGGTATTCTCTGCGCCAAATTTGCCGGATTGGGATAATTTACCTTTAAAAAAGATTTTCCGGGATAAATTTCATCTTTTGGTTGTCGTGGAAAATGATGTCAATACCATTACCTCGGGTGAATACATTTATGGTGCGGGAAAAGGCTATAAAAACATTATCTGCATTACCTTAGGGACAGGTCTTGGTGGGGGAATGGTTCTGGATGGAAAGCTCTTTCGTGGCAGTAGCCTTTCTGCCGCTGAAATCGGACATATCCCCATTTGCTACGATGGACCAAAATGTAACTGCGGAAATATCGGCTGTATTGAACGCTATGTTGGCGCGGCCTACATCTCCCAGATGGCTAAGGATGCAATTAAAAAAGGAAGAGAAAGCAAAATTAAGGAGTTAGTTAAAGGAGACCTTTCCCTTATTACCCCGAAGATTATCTCCGAGGCTTATAGAAAGGGAGATTCGTTAGCCAAGGAGGTCTGGAAAAAGGTTGGTATCTACTTAGGAACGATGTTTTCCGGTCTGATTAATCTGCTTAATCCAGAAATAATTATTATTGGTGGAGGTATTAGCCAGGCGGGAAAAGTCCTTTTTGATTCAGTAAGAAAGGAGATTAAGCAAAGGGCCTTCCCCCTTTTAGCAAAGGATGTAAAGGTGGTGCCCGCAAAATTAGGCACAGACTCCGGTATCATCTCGGCTGCCTCCTTAATAAAGGGGTCAGGTCTCCACAGTTGACAAAAAGATGACACAAGTAGAAATAATCAAAAAAATTACTAAGATTATCAAAAAAGAAAATCCTGCCTATCTGGTAGGAGGGTATCTCCGAGACAAAATATTAAGGAGGGTCTGCCATGATATCGATATCGTTGTGGAAGGAGATGCTCTCCTCTTGGCAAAAAGGGTAGCAAAATCTTTAAAGATTCCTCCCCCGGTAACCTACCGGAGGTTTGGCACCGCGATGATAAAGATGGGGAAAACAACGATTGAATTTGCTACCGCCAGAAAAGAAAGCTACGGCAAAGATTCTCGAAAACCTGAAGTCTCTCCCGCCACTTTATCCGAAGACCTTCCTCGCCGGGACTTCACCATCAACTGCCTTGCCCAAAGATTGGGAGAAAAAGAGATGATTGACCCCTTTGGGGGAAGAGCCGATATCAAAGCAAAGATTATCCGTACTCCGCTACCGCCCAATCGCACCTTTTATGATGACCCTTTAAGGATGCTTCGCGCCATTCGCTTTGCTACCAAACTAAAATTTCGGATTGAGCCAAAAACGGCAAAAGCAATCATTGAGAATCGGGAAAGGCTAAGGATTATAAGTTCCGAGCGGATTGCCGATGAACTTCTCTTAATGCTCGATGCCAACAACCCCGCAAGGGGAATAGAGTTACTTAGAGAATTGAGGCTACTGAACTTAGTTTTGCCGGAGATCTCCGCTCTAAAAGATGTAAATGACCTCCAATGCAAGGACCTTTTTACTCACACCCTTACTGTGCTTGATAATATGGCGATGATAAAGAAGGATAGAATCTTGCGGCTTGCCGCCCTTTTCCATGATATTGGAAAGCCCAAAACCGCCAAATACGTTTCCGGGAAGGGCTGGACCTTTTATGGGCACCAGTATTTAGGGGCTAAAATGATGCGCTCGGCTGCCTCACGATTGAAATTGTCGGCTTCCGATACCAAAAGGATTGGCAAAATTATTGCCTATCACCTTCATCCTCACTGGTTAACCAGGATAAATGTGACGGAAAGGGCAATCTTCCGCTTTCTGCGGGAGGTGGGGCAAGAATGGCAAGGTCTTCTTCTGATAGCAAGGGCAGATATCACCAGCAAAAACAAAAGGAAGGTAAAG
>DAOWFY010000100.1 GCA_030637775.1 bacterium
ATTGGAAGCAGCATCCAAGCAAAGAATTTCTCGGGAGGAGCGGATAGAGAAGCAAGTAACAGAATTTTTTGAGAAAGGGGAGAAGAATTACTCGGCAGGGAGGTATAAAGAAGCATATTCCTGTTTCAAACGGGTACATCGACTTAACCCGAGCTATAAAACAAAACAGATAGATGCCTATCTGAGATTAATTGAATATAAATTAGGAAAGGCACCAAGAAGAATAGAAAAATTTGAGAAAAGAGAAGTTCCGGAAGAAGAAAAAAAGATTAGGGTGAAGAAAGAGGAAGAGTGGCAACGGTTAGTTGCAAACAGTCAAGAGGCGATTCTTTCTGCGGGAAGGTTGTTGGATAAGGCGAGGAAAACAAAGAAGGTTGCCGAGAAGGACCTGCTTGATGCCAGGCTTAATCTTGCCGAAGCTAAGAAAACCTTTGAGAAGAAGGAGTATCAGGAGGCAAAGAGGCTGGCTGAGAAGTGCCGCTATGAAATAGAGGTCTTGCTTTCCCAGGTCTCCGAACCTCCCAAAAAATTACTGGGTAAGATTGGGGATACCCCGGTAACTTTGAATCTTAACAATGCCGACCTTCAACAGACCTTAAAACTCATCTATGACCTTACCGGCGTCAATATTGTCCTTTCCTCTGCGATTAAAGGGAAGGTAACCATTAATGTCAAGGATTTGCCATTGCGTCAGGTCCTTGATTTAATTGTTGAAGCAAACAACTTAAAGTATGTTGAAAAGGGAAAGGTCATCCGGATAATGAGCAGAAAAGAGTATGAAAAATCTGAGGAAGGTCTGGCTAAGATAAACAAAATGGCATTTCCTCTTCAATATGCGGAGGCTGTCGCTATCGCCAAAATCATCAGGGAGACACTGAAGATTGAGGCGGTCACTGCAGATCCAAGGACAAACTCCATTGTTGTTGATGTGGCGAATACCTCTGAGGCAGATAAGGTAAAGAATCTCATCCAGGGTCTTGATGCTCCGGTGAGCCAGGTGTTGATTGATGTAAAATTGATAGAGGTTGTTCTTTCAGAGGAGAATAGTTTAGGTATTGACTGGGAGATGGCAAGTCAGGTAATAAGTGAAATTGAACCCACCACAACCTTAACCGGTCCTATCTTTGGCGAAGTTCCTTCTGCTCTTGTACCCGCATCAGGTGTCTTTGGTTTTGCCATCAGTAACAAAAGGATTAATTCTATCATTACGGCTTTGGCTAAACAGGGTGATACCCATGCCCTTTCTCAGCCAAGAATTTTAACCCTTGATGGTAAGCAGGCAACGATTGACATTATAGAGGAAGTCCCTTATGTCTCTGGAGTGACGGTAACCTCGACAACCGCTGAGGGCGTTACTACCTATGCTTATTCATATACGATTGAAATCAGAAAGGATATTGGGATTGTCTTAAGCGTAACCCCCAGAATTCAGAGAAATAGGTCGGTTAACCTTCATCTTGATCTCAGCGAGATCCGGATTATAGACTACCTGGAATTACCGATAAGTTCAACGGCTGAGGCAATAGGCGTCAGGTCGAAGACACCATGGACTGCAGATAGAGTTACTTCCCAGGATGTTGTTGTCTGGGATGGTCAGACCTTAATTTTGGGAGGAATGATTTCAACAAGAAAGTCTAAAACCGTTAATAAAATTCCTTTCTTAGGGAGTATCCCCCTTTTGGGACACCTTTTCAAAAAGACAAGTTATGAGGAGACAAAAAGTGAATTGGTTATTTTTCTCACCCCCTATGTCATTACCAGTTTTGAAGAAGGGAGAAGATGGACAAAAGAATTGGGAGAAACCCCAGCGATAAAAGAGAAAAGTGCAGGTATCATAGAAAAGTTTTAAAGGGCAAAGGAGGAAGGCAAAGATGAGAAAGAAGCTGATAATGGGGTTGGTTATTTTGCTGCTTGTTTTCTCGACAGTGGCTATAGCGAGGGCGCAGAGAGGATCAAGGACCACGGTTGAGCGAATGAGCGTGGAGGATTTAAAGGATTCTATTATCTCCATGCTTGCCCAGATGCTAAAGGATCCTGACAAAACTATCAGAATCTATGCCATAAAAGGATTGACTAACATCAAGGATGTTGATGAGGATGAACTAAGGGTTATTGGTCCTCTCTTTGATACCTTGAGGGATACAGATTCCGAAGTGAGAAAGGAAGCAGCTAAGGCATTAGATAAAATATTCGGTGAAGAAAAATGAAGAGGTTTTTGCTTTTCTTCTTTCTTTTTACTCTGATTTACCCGATAAGTGCAATTGGCAAAGAAAAGAGTGATGACTATTCCATCATCTATGAGAGAAATATCTTTGCTGGCTCTACCGCAAAAAAAGAAATAAAAACAATTTTAAAACTAATAGAGGTTCCTCTTTCTGAGAGGCTTTTGATTAAAGGAATAATTATCAGAGGAAAGAACTCTTCTCTGGCGGTAATAGAGAACAGAGAAACAAAGAGGGAGGATCTCTATCAGGTGGGAGATATCCTTCTTGAAGGAAAGGTTGTCTTGATTGAGGAAAATAGAGTAGTCATCAGGGATAAGGAGAATAAGGAAATTACTCTTTTCTTTGCTTATGGTAAAGAAGCATCCTCAAAGAGCCTTGTCCTTCGTCCTTCCCAGCAGAGACCGAAAGTTCTCGGAATGAAGGAGATATTGAATGAGCTGAAAACAAAACTTCCCCTTTTATCAAGGGTAAGGATTAAACCGGTTCTTGTTTCCGGAAAGGTCAATGGTTACCGGGTGACAGATATACCCACCGATCCTTTCTTTAAAGCAATCGGAATCAAAAATGGAGACTTGGTGAAACGGGTCAATGGAACCCTGATTACCTCTATTCCCAAAGCCTATGAGATCTATCGGAATTTAAAGCCTGATTGTACAGTGAAGGTAGATATCGTTCGGGATGGAAAACCGGTTACCCTAAGCTATAGATTAGAACAGTAAAATGTTAAAGAAAATTTTTAAAGCAGTTTTTATCCTTTCCTTTATCTTGCTTCTTTCTCCTAATCTTTTAAGGACAGAGCAAAACTTCACCATCAATTTTAATAATGTGGATATCAGGATTTTTCTCAAATTTATGAGCGAGCAACTGAATAAGAATTTCATCATCGATAATAATGTCAAAGGAAAGGTAACAATTATCTCTCCTGAGAGGATTCCGAGTTCTGAGGCAGAGAGAGTTTTTTTAGCGGTGTTAGATGTCTATGGCTACACCGCTATTCCTCGAGGAGATATGACCGCCATCGTTCCGGTGGTCGGGGTCAAAGAAAAAGGTTTAGAGGTTATTATCGGAAAGGAGCCAATAATTATAGAGAAATTAGGAGAACAACATATCATTCAGCTTATTCCTTTAACTTATTGCACTGCCCGGGATTTAGTGACTCTCCTTTCCCCTTTTGTGGGAAAAACGGGAAATCTTTCTGCCGATGAGAGGACGAATACCTTAATTATTACCGATCGGGCTTCCAGTGTTAGCCGGTTGACAAAAATGGTTACCGCCTTAGATATAGAAAGCCCCCCTGGTCAGGAGACCCTGCATATCTATAAACTGCAGAATGCCGATAGTGAAGAGGTCGCGAAGGTTCTTGCCGCTGTTGCCACGGCGCGTGCCACTCAGCGAAGGGTTACCGCTCCAAGAAGAAAGGGAGCGTCAGCAAAAGCAATTGTGCCCTCGGCCATCGTTGCCGATAAATCGAGCAATAGTCTGATTATTACTGCTGAACCTGAGGAATACATTGCCTTAAAAAAGATTATTAAAGAACTTGATATTCTTCAGAAGCAGGTCTTTATCGAGGCCTTGATTGCCGAGGTAAGTGAATCACTGATGAGCGAATTGGGAATAAAATGGGAGGATGAAACGATGCGCCAAAGCCTCTTTGGTCTGGCTATTGGTTCCATTACAGATGTGTCAGAGTTTCCTGCCTCTATCGGTTCCTTGATTAATTTCTATCAGAGTAATTCCGATTTTCATATTCTCTCCACCCCCCAGATTCAGTGTGTCAATAATCAAGAGGCAACCATCACCGTAGCGCAGAATATTCCCTATCTGAAAGAATCAGAAATTACTGATGATGACGATGTAATAAGCACTTATGACTACAAGGATGTGGGGGTAGTGCTGAAGATTCTTCCTCAGATCAGTAGCGAGAGCAAGTTTGTAAAATTGAAGCTCAGTCAAGAAGTAACTGAACTCGTAGGCGATTTGACGGAGATGCCAATTACCGCCAAGCGAGCCGCCGAGACCACAATTATTGTTGCCGATAGACAGACGATCATCATTGGTGGCTTAATTAAAGAGACCAGGGAGCAGGTAATCCATAAAATTCCCCTTCTGGGCGATATTCCCCTTCTTGGTCTGCTCTTCCGCCGAAAAACTTTTCAGAAGGAAAGGACTAACCTTTTAATCTTTATCACTCCCTATATTATCAGCAGTTCCCAGGATGCGGAAAAGCTAAGAGAGGAAAAGGAAAAGATTTTAAAAGGGAAGATTA
>DAOWFY010000078.1 GCA_030637775.1 bacterium
AAGCATCCACATCATAATCCTTTGAGTTTCCCACCCAGTTGGCGATGGCCTGCGCTTTCTTTCCAACATCTGACCACCTTTTGGCAGTCTCGGTTGCCTTCTCCTTCAAAGGTTGATAGTTAACATCTTTTAGATACTTCTCCGGCTCATCGGAGGCGAAAAGGTTATAAGCCTTTATCTCTTCGGCTAAAGAGCTCTTTGAGAAAGAAGAAATGAACAGTAAAATCAATAGGAAATGGTAACCGAGCCTTTCTTTATTCCTATCCATGGTTTATTATCACCTCCCGAGTGGATAATCTTTATGGCAAGATTCCCATCCTCGGGTAGGAGAAATTTATTAATCTCAATGATAAAAGGGACTCCACTTTCAACACTTTTTCTCAAATTTTTGACGATGGAATAGTCCCAGTTTTCTTCTTCCTGAGTGCCCCAACCACCCACATATTTTTTGGTCTTTAATCTTCCCACATTGACTAAAATATTATGGGAAGCCTCCGTCTCCTTCCCTCTCTTATCCACCTTAATTACTAAAAGGGCAACCTTTATCTTAATCTTGGTTTTAACATCCTTTTTACTAAGGCCGATAAAGGTCCATCTTCCATATTCATCCTCAGAACCGGATAACCAACAGTATTCTTTATACCCGTCCCCATTGGATTTAAAACTATAGGGAGAGATTTTGTCAGGAATTTTCTCCGATGGAATAGCCAGGCTATATTTCAATTTCACTGAATCCCTATCTATTCCTATTGAAGCCTCCTTCTCATCGCCACTTCTAATAATTCTAATTTTAAAATTACCATCATCCGGGATTAAGTTTTTAGGAAAGGAAAGGATATTTTGTGGTTGAAAATCCCTGGTAATCATAAAGATTTCTCTCCCTTTTGCTTCCGAGAGCATCATCAGATCAAACCTAACTGACTTTAGTTCTTCTGGTGAAATTAAAATCTCTATCAGAAGGGTGAATTTGTCTTCCTTGATTTGATCCCTCTTGATTCTATGGAATGTCCATTCTCCATATTTGTCCCGAGAACCTTCTAACCACCGAGATTTTCCTTTTGGCACTCCATCGGAAGAAAAGTAGCGCGCCGGAATAACCTCGGCCATCCCCGTGCTCGAAATCAGAATAAAAATAAAGAGAAAAGGGACACTTCTATTTTTTAACATCACTAATTGCTAAACCCATAGTTACCGCGGCCAAGAGGAAGAGCCCTTTGCTCACGGTAGGCAGGATCTCATTGACCGTCGCTACTAGCTGCCAGGTATTCAAAAGAGAAATGCCTTTTACTACCAAGATTAAACTGATAACCAGCCAGAGGAAAATGGCAATTCTTCTCTTATCTTTGATAGAGCGAAGGAGAAAGCAACTCATTACCACCCAGAGAAACCAGGAGACTCGTTGCCAATTATTCAGGGAGCAAAAGTAGGAGAAAGTACCAATGAAAGGCTCAAAAATATAATGATATTCTGAGTAAAATTTTTTAGGCAAGGCAATAACTCTGAAACGGGAATTTTCTCTTCTCCGTAAAGCATCAAGAATTACCTTTTCTCGCGCTCTTTTATCCAACCGTTCCCAATTGTCTACCTTAAAACCTGTCCAGACATTACAGAAACTGCCCCAGCCATGCCAGTTACTGCCGCCAACCATCACCAGATTCTTTTTTTTGCAGAGATTGATTATTTCTTTCCTTAATTCTGGTCTGAGGGGACGGGAGGAAGCTCCGGCAATCTCAAACCCATCAACCCCGGCTTTAGCCAAATCCTCTAAAGATAATGGCGGTCTTCTCTTTCCCCAATAATGGGGAACAATCACTACTCCCTTTTGACGGTGAACAACCCTTATTAAATCAGCCAAATCTTTATATTGACCTTTATCGATATCTTCTTTAATTCCCAAAAGATTAAGGTGACTTCCTTTAAAGTTAACCTCCTCTCCGGCAATTACTAATGCATCAAGAGAGTTCTTCTCCAGCATCTCTCCTTGAGCAATCGGAGCCGCTCCAATCCAGCTATGTTCCGTAGTTGCCCACCCATTGAAACCGCAATTAAGATGCCAGAGGACACTTCTCTCTAAAGTGGCAATCCCATCATGGGAATAGATGGTATGGGAATGGAGGTCAAGCAAAATTTCATTTGGGTCTTCCGATTTAAGGCGATACTCGGGTAAAGGAAAAAGGAGAAGATAAAGAACAAAGAGGAGAAAGGAGACAATAACAACAATTATTCCGCGAAATAGGCGTACTATTTTTTTAAAAACTGGACCTTTTAATCTAATAAGAGCAAAAATAAGCCAGATGGCTAAAAGCCAGATTAACCAGGAGGAAAGTTGTAATTTTGGTTCGGAAAGATTAAAAAAATAGAAGGGAAAGTCAAGAAATGGAGCAAAAATCTCAGCCGAGAGAGGAATAATTAGACAAACGCTCTTGGCCTCTATTCCTTTCTCAACATTAATCAATCTGCGGGGAGAATGAGGGAGAGAGAAAAGGAGAAGAAGGACAACAAAGCCAATAAAAAACCACCAGATTCTTTTCCTTTTCATTTTTTGTCTGTCATTGTGAGAGTGTAGTTGCTCGATTCATCAAGCGAAGTTGTAGTGGCAAAGCTTGCTTTGCCGCCGAGTAAACTCGGCAACTACATTCGCAATGACTTCTTTAGTTCTTCGTAGAGCTTGTTCAGGGATTGAGAAATAACCTTTGTTTTGGCAACTATTGGCATAAAATTGGTATCTCCCCTCCAGCGGGGAACAAGATGGAGATGCAGATGTCCCGGGTAACCTGCTCCCGCAATTTTCCCTAAATTCAATCCCATATTAAACCCTTCTGGCTTCAAAATATCTTTTAGCAATTTGATGGAAAGATTAACCAATCTCCATAATTCGATTGTTTCTTCCTCTTTAAGCTGAGAAGGCTCCTTGATATGCCGGAAAGGGGCGATCATCAAATGTCCATTATTGTAAGGGAAGGTATTCAGGATAATAAAGCAATGTTTACCACGAAAGAGGATATAATTTTCCTTATCCTTCCTTTCCCTTTTAACCCGGCAAAACAGACAGCCCTTTTCCTTCTTCCCGGCAATATACCCTATCCTCCACGGCGCCCAGATTATTTTTTCTTTCATTTTATTCACTCACTGCTCTTTTAATCCTCTTTTCAGCACCTCCGGCGTAGGAAGCGATTTGGTCAGTTTTTTAGGCAATTTCTTCGTCAATCTGTATTTTGAAACACCGATCGGCTTTCTAATTCCGCGCAGTGCATACTCTACTTCCAGACGGTCTCTATTTTTACAAAGAATAATTCCGATAGATGGATTTTCCTCAGGCAAGCGAACCAAATCATCCAGCAGATTTAAATAAAAGTTCATTTTGCCCGCATATTCAGACTTAAATTCCCCTATTTTCAAATCAAACGCCACCAGACAATGCAAATGTCTGTGGAAAAACAAAAGGTCAACATAATATTCTTTATCCTTTAGCCTCAGTGGATATTGACTACCGATAAAGCAAAATCCTAATCCAAGCTCAGTGATGAAGTTCTTCAGATTAACAATGAGTTTTCTCTCCAATTCCTTTTCCAGAATTGGCTCAGCCACATCAAGAAAATCAAGAGTGTAAGTATCTTTCATTGTTAAATCTGCCTGCTCCGCCAAATGTACAGGAAGAGTTTTGGGGAAATTGTGCATCTTCTTTATCTTTACCTGTTTATGAACTTCAGCCTCAATCTGATGAATAAGAACATCTCTACTCCAGCCAAATTGTATCGTCCCGCGGATATAAAATTCTCTTTCTTTTTTGCTTTTTACTCGCGACATTATAACCAAGTTTTGCCCCCAGGGAATTTCTCCAACAGGTTGTTGGAGATTTGGGAAATCTCTATATACCAAATAAAACTGGCGCATATACCATAAATTTTGGACAGAGTATCCCTTTGTAGCAGAGAATTCCTGTCGCAAATCGTAGGAAAGTTTCTCAACAATACTTTTGCCCCAGCCAAATTTTTCTTGCTTTTCTGCGATCCTCTTCCCAATTTCCCAATATAGTTTTATTAATCCTCTGTTTAATCCACGATAAGCAATAATACGAGCGGAGACAATCTTCTCTTTTATTTCTTTCAGAAATTGAAGGTAATCAGATTTTACCACCGCTTCTTTTTTAGTTACCATTGTTTTCCTTGCTTTCGCCCTTTTCTAAAATCTGCTCCGTCTGCAGAATTTTTACAGCTACGGAGGCCTCATTACCATTAACTTTTACCTTCTCCAGGCGGTAGGACTTAAAATTAAGGAGAGCAAAGGCGAAGATAGTTGCTTTAGCAAGTTTTTCATCCTGGAAGAGAGTACGAGGGTCTTTTAGTTTTTTCAATTCTTCCAGCCACATATTTTTCTATCTTATCTTTGCTAAGTTAAAGGGGAAGGATAGAACCTTTTCTTCGGGAATAGTTACGATTAAAGCTATTTTCGCTTTAGGGTTGATCCCGGTTGAAGAAAACTTATATTCGCAGATGGCGACATTTGCCTGTTCCCGATTGACATCGGCATACCGGTCATTCTGCAAAAAGCTCGGTTTGATTATTCTTTCTCCGTATTTCAGAGAAGCGGTGCAATCTCTGGCAAAGTTAGGGGTATCACCATAGAGGGTAACGATAAAATGAAAAACTCCTGAATTCTCTTTTAGAGTTTTTCTGATTAAAGAAGAAGGAAGATTTATCCCACAAATTTCAGCATTTCTGGAGAGGAGAGCTAACCGATGGAAGGGGGTAAGAAGAAGGGCAGAACCCACCCCATAGCCAAGATCAGAACACCATTCCTTCTGGAATTCAAAGAGATTAAGATTTTTACTCTTTCTGCCAATCCCAAGCGCCTCCTTTATCCGTTCTTCATTTAAAACTACTCTTTCTGGCAGTTTTTTAGAGCAACCTGGCAAAAGGAAGAAAAAAAGCGCTAAAACTGCTATTTCTAAAACGATTTTTTTCATTTTATAGTTCTTCCCAGAGAAAAAGTTGCCGCTCATCGACCTTTTGTCTTTCTTTTTTTCTCTCCGGGAAAAGCCTTCCCGAGATGGTGATAAAGTTTCTTACTCTTCTTACCATCACCTTTAATTTTCTTAAATCTGTCAAATCTTTTAATTTTGCCTTTTTTCGTACCTCAAGGATTTTCTTTGCCCCAATTCTACCAATTCCCGGGATACGAAGCAGCTCTCTATAACTTCCTTTATTAATCTCTATTGGGAAGAATTCCGGATGCGCATAAGCCCAGGCAAGCTTTGGGTCATGATTTAAAGGGAGATTTCCTCCCTTTTCAAAGCTAAGTTCCTCTGGTTTAAAAAAGTAGTACTTCAGGAGAAAACCTGCCTGATAGAGCCTCAGTTCACGTAGAAGGGGGCAGGGTCTTGTATCTTCCAGCGGTGTCTCCTCCACAGGAGAAAATGCCTTGTAGTAGATTCGTCGCAGCCCATAATTTTGGTAAAGTTGACAGGAGAGTTTTAAAATCTCCTGATCACTTTCCCCGGCTGCGCCTACTACCAATTGGGTGGTGATTCCCGCTCTGATATGGTTTTTCCTCACAACATAAAAGATATCGCTTAATCCTTTTAGCAGTTGATGATAGAAATTCTTCGTGGGAGAAAGTTTAACTAAATACCTTTCCTTTGGCGCCTCTAAATTTATGGAGAGCCGGTCGGCAAATTTTGCCGCCTCTTCCACCAATCCCTTATCTACCCCGGGTAGAATCTTAAAATGGATATAGCCCGGGTAGCGATAGCGTTTACGAACTAATTTCAGGGTCTGGAGCATCCTTTCCTCACTATAAGTTGCATCCTTAAGGATAGCCGAGGAAAGAAAAAGTCCGTCCACCGAACCTTTCTTGTATTCTTCCATAAAGAGGCGGGCAAGTTCATCCGGCTTAAATGAATAACGGGGAAAATTTCTATCCTTCCGATTGGCACAGTAAAGACAATTTCCTTCGCAGATATTTGTCTGCAGAACCTTAAAAAGCCGGGAGATTCTTCCTTTTTCACCTACGGCGGGATAGATAAAGGAATCTGCAGATTCTTCAGAAAAGATTCCGGGATAGCCGCAGGCATCAAACCGGGAGAGTCCCCCCAAAACTTCAAGTTTGCTGGTGGGATTCATTGACCCCTTTTGTTTTTAAATATTTCTTTAATTCTCTTTTACTATTTTTCACCCTTTCCTCGGCTACCGCTTTCTCCAATTCGCTCTTTACCTTGCCTACCTCTGGTCCGGGTTTTATCCCTAAAATCTCCATAATCTGATGACCATCAAGGGCCAATTTGAACTTGGCGGCTCTCCTTCTCCGATTGATCTCCTTGATTCTCTTCTCAAGTTCTAAAAGGCGAGACCTGGCCTC
>DAOWFY010000166.1 GCA_030637775.1 bacterium
ACATCTGAATATTCTATATTTAGATAGGCTAAACCGATGTATTTCTCAGTAAAGGGAGAAAAGGTACCGCTGGTTACCTCCCCAATCCTCTTATTCTTAAATATAACCGGATAACCTTCCCGGGGAATAGCCCTTTCTGTCATCTCAAAGGAGATGATCCTTTTTCTTAATTTTTTCCTGAGAAGCACTTCTCTACCAACAAACCAGGGTTTATGGAACTTAACATAGAAACCGGCTCCAGCCTCAATGGGTGAGATATTGAATTTGCCGGCAAGCTCTTTTCCCCAAAGGGGGAATCCGGCCTCGGTTCGGGTTGAATCCCTTGCTCCTAAACCGGCAGGTATTACCCCCAATCCCTCACCTTCTTTTAAAAGCAAATTCCAAATAAGACCACTATCAGCAGAAGAAAGAAAAAGTTCAAAACCTATTTTCTCTCCCGTATAGCCGGCACAGGCAATGATAACTTCTCTCCCGGCAATCGCAGTCTCGATGAATTCTCTTTTCTGTAGTTTTTCCAATCTTCTTAGGCCACCCTCAGCAATAATCCTCTTTAAAACAAGAAGGGAATTTGGTCCTTGCAAGGCAAGTATCGTCTTTTGCTCTTTACCCGCAGATTGCTTACTTAAATTTCTTAAAATAACTTTTTCTTTTATCTCCTTTTGCGGATAATCTTCATCTATCAGATACTGTTTAGAATTGACCACATTTAGCCAGTTCCAGATTTTTTCCTGATTGATACAATTGCAAACCAAAAGATAATTCTTTCCATTCTTTCGATAAATCATCACATCATCCAAGACATCGCCATCCGGATTTAAGACAAAGGAATAAAAGGATTCTTTGTCCTTCAACCACCATACATAGTTGGTAGTAACAATATCCAAAAAACTGGTTGCCCCTTTGCCTTTAATTTCGATAATGCCCATATGCCCGATATCAAAAAGCGCCGCCGTTCTTCTCACCGCCTGATGCTCCTCAATGATGCTCGTATAAAAAATGGGCATTTCCCAGCCAGCGAAGGGAGAGATTTTCGCTCCTCTCCTCAGATGCTCGGGATAAAGAGGAGTCTTCTTTAATTTACCCTCTTTTTCCTCATAGAAGAACGCTCTCTTCTTATGATTCTTATGAGGGGAGACGACTTCTTTTAACCTCTTCTGACCGACGAAATATGGTTTGGATAAGGAGAACAATTCGGGATATTCCTTATAGATGGTTTTGATATCCTTTCCCCTCTCCTTAATCCTCTCCGGCCATGCCTCACATCTCGGCAGGCGTGCTATACGGTGCTCCTTATTCGTCGCACCAGCACCCCTCAAGGGGAGTGAGTCCCCCGGAGATAGGTGGGGGTGTAACTTGTCAAATGTAGAGGTCTGACCCCCTATTATTACCGGGCCATTTATCTTGGCTAAAATATCCTCATCAAAGATAATGTAGCCATTAGAAAGCTCCTTCAACCAGGACTTTACCAATCTCATTTTTTTGGCATTGCTGCATAAGACAAGAAAGCCCTTCTCCCTTTTCTTCAAAGTAATGGCATCAAGAAGTATGCCATCCCTATTAAAAAGTAAACTTGACAAAGATTCCCCGGATTTAAGGGAGCTGATATCAGAGGTAACCACCTGCTGGAGGAAGGTCTCTGCTCTTTTACCGGATATCTTCAATAATCTTTCTGACATCTTCCTTTGCTCTTTGTAAAATCTCAAAATCGATCTTTCCTCGGGGAATCTCCCCGGTAAGGCCAATATATGAAAATGGCTTAATGTTGGTCAAAATAGCAGCGATAACTTTAGCCAATTTCTTCATCTCGAGAACTCCGAACTCTCGTTGGGTAACCCACGGGGTGCCAAGTCGAATACCACTGGCTAAAGTGGTAGCTTCGTCTCCAGGGATAGTATTCTTATTGGTCACTATTCCGGCAAGATCTAAAATGCGGGCCGCCGGCTCCCCCTTCAGAGGATAGCCATTTCTTCCCTTAATCTTCCTTAGGTCAATTACCAAAAGATGGGTATTTGTTCCTCCATAGGCCAATTTCAAACCTTCATTCTGCAAAGCAGAGGCTAAAACTTTGCAATTTTCAACTATTCTTTTTTGGAGATGACGATATTGTCTTGTCTGGGCAATTTTGAAGGCAACCGCAATTGCGGCAAATTTGTTCACATGAGGTCCTCCCTGCTCTCCCGGAAAGACACTACTCTCAATCTTTTTTGCCTTTTCCCTATCGGTTGTCAGAATAACTGCCGCCCTGGGTCCACAGATAGTTTTATGGGTGGTAAAGGTAATCACATCGGCATACCCAATAGGGGTTGGATAGAAACCGGCGATAACCAGACCGGCCGGATGGGCAATATCGGCAAAAAGCAAAGCCCCGCATTTATCGGCAATCTCGCGAAATCTCCGCCAGTCCGGTGCCCAGGGATAGGAGGTATAGCCAGCAATGAGCATCTTTGGTTTATATCTTAAAGCCAACTTTTCTATCCTTTCATAATTGAGCCTTTCGGTCTTGGAATCGACCCCATAGGAGACAATATCATACCTTTTGCCTGAACGATTAAACTTGCTTCCGTGGGTTAAATGTCCGCCAACAGTCAGCGCCATTCCCATTATTGTATCCCGTGGTTCACAGAAGGCTTCATAGACGCTATTGTTGGCTGCCGCTCCCGAGAGAGGCTGGATATTAACGAAGATATCCTCTGCTCTTGTTCTATCGGTAGCAAAGCATTTGGCTATTCTTCTCCTGGCTAAAGATTCAATGAAATCGGCATATTCGCAACCCTTATAGAAACGTCGGTTGCCGTAACGGCGATAATAGGAAAGCTGGTATTCAAAATCAAGTAGTTCCTTCTCCTCCCCTTGATTCATTCTTAAGGCGGGATAGCCCTCGGCATAGATGTTGGTAAAGCGAGAACCTAAAGCTTCCCTTACCGCTTTTGGGCAGATACTCTCGGAAGGAATAAGAATGACCTTGTCTTTTTGCCTTCTTTCCTCAAAATCAATAATCAGACCTGTGTCGGAATCTACCTCGGATAAATCCTTTTTATCAAGCAAATCTTTATATTTCTTTATCATTTAAAAATAAAGGGGCATTTCTTTATGCCCCCCTGTCCTTTTACCTGAGAGATTTAACCCTTCGGTTTCCCTCCATCGCGGAGAGACCTCTCCAGAGGTTTTTTAGACGGCAGTCCTTTTGCCTGAGAGTTTTTTGCCCCTTCGGCTCCTCCGCTATTAGAGCGGAAGCCTCTCCCGCCATCTAGATATGAAAATCTGGCTACCAGATAGAAAAGATATATTAATTGAGGCGGTATTTTCTTGGAGCAAGAATTTCAAGCTTACCTTCCTTCTGCCACCTTTCCCAGCGAGCTTTGGTCAGAAGGAATAAGGCTTGCTGCTCCTCTCTATCTCGCGGTTTCCTTCCTATTCTTCTTCCTTTAGAAGAGATTAATAAGACCCGCATTTTAGCGAACTTGGCTAAATTTTTTCGGTAATAGTTATTAAAATTAAGCCTTATCATTTTTTATTTTGAACATCTCTTCTTTAATTTTTTTAATGCCTTTAAAGCCTCTTCCTTTAAGGCACGGCTCTCTAAATATGGCCAGTCAATCTCTGAAAAATGAAGTTTCATCAATTGTTCTGCCCATTCTGCATCTTCTATCGACTTCCAATGGACATAGGCATTGAGTCGATCAATAATTAAGTCCTCTATTCCAATTAAATAGACCTTTAATCCTTCTACCTCTGCTTCCAATATTTTAGATTCCTCCCCTTCTCCTAACGAAGAAGCAGGAATTTCCACCTCTAAGTCAATCTCGGACAAAAGCCAATGTCTCCCTAATTTTTTAAATCCCCACGATTTAAGCAGTTTATCGATAATTTTGTAACCCGGCGAGACCAGGTCAATATCGGCGGTTGCATAGGTGCCCAAAGTATAAAATTCTACTGCATTCCCTCCTACAACAATCGGTTTGATTCCTTTATCCTTCAAATATTTGGTGAGAATGCCAACAAAATATAATCGTTGTTTAAAAGGAGGGGAAATCCTTAGAAGCCGCCTAAATTCTAAAGGCTTGGCAGAAACTTTCTTCTTCATCAATAATTATTTAGCCAATAAAGGTAATTTTTGAAAACGTCGCCAACCTAAGTTGGTTAAAGTATACCGCAGATTAAAAGTTAAGTCAAAAATCATTTCTCTCCCTCCCCAACTTTGTTTATCGGCTCTAAACTTATTGACAATAAAGGCTCTTTTCTGTTATATTTATTGGAAATGGAGAAGGATGTTTTTGCCGAATTGACTAAATTAAAAAAGGAGATGGTTGGCTCCTTGATGGAACTGGTTAAGATTCCTGCGATCAGCCCACAATCGGGAGGAAAGGGAGAGGCGGAAAAGAGCAAATTCGTAGAAGAGCTTTGTAATGATATTGGATTTGATGAGATTATCCATTATGATGCCCCCAGCCGGCAGGGAAAAAGACCTAACCTCATTGCTAAAATAAAGGGAAGAAAATCGGGGAGTCCTCGGCTCTGGATTATTACCCATCTGGATGTTGTTCCCCCAGGAAACTTAAAATTATGGAAAACTCATCCTTTTGCCCCGGAAATCAGGAAGGGAAAGATTTTTGGTCGGGGAACCGAGGATAATGGCCAGGACCTTATCGCTGCCTTATATGCCCTCAAAGCGATAAAAAATTTAGGGATAACTCCGGAAAGGGATATCTACTTTGCGGCCTGCTCTGATGAAGAAACGATCAGTAAATATGGGATGAAATATTTAATTAATAGGAATCTTTTTAAGAAAGGGGACCTCTTCCTTGTTCCTGATGGCGGAAGTCCGGATGGCTCTCTGATCCAGGTAGCGGAAAAGTCCTTGCTCTGGCTGCAGATTGAAACAACTGGTAAGCAATGCCATGCCAGCATACCGGAGCAAGGAATTAATGCTCTTGAAGCTGGCTCCTATTTTATTGGCAGGCTAAAAAATCTGCGGAAGGCCTTTGGCAAGAAGGACCCTTTCTACGAACCGCCTTATTCCTCCTTTGCGCCGACTAAAAGACTGGAAAATATTCCCAATATCAATACTATTCCCGGCACCGATACATTTTTTATAGATTGCCGAATCTTGCCTTGCTACGAAATTTCTGAAGTCTTAAAGTTCTTGGAAAAGATCAAAAAAGAGGTAGAAAGGGAAAAGAAGGTAAAGATTAAGATCAAGATTATTCAGAAGGAAGAGGCGACAAAAACTAAAAGACACAGCCCAATAGCAAAGGTCCTGAAGAAAGCGGTAGAAAGAGTCTGCGGTGTAAAACCAAGAGTAAGGGGGGTTGGATGGGGCACCTGTGCTGCTTTCGTACGGAAACTTGGCTATCCGGCGGTCGTCTGGAGTAAAGTGGAGAGAACAGCCCATAGCCCCAATGAATACGCAAAAATTGAGAATCTTCTCACCGACAGCAAAGTCTTCGCTTCGGTATTCATTTCGCTTTAATAAAGAGTTTTTTTAGCAAGGCTAAAAGGAAATTCTATACTATAAATTCAGCAAAATATCAGAAAGTATTACCTATGCACCCATCCCGTACAGAGATTTGACAGAAAATAATGATTGTATTACAATATCACAGGTACTGTCAAAAATAAAATGAAAGAATTATGAAAGATAATTGGGAGTATGTACATTCCCAATAGAGTAGTTTTGCTCTTTGAAAATTTAAAAAGATAGAGATGGCTGAAAAGATAGACTATTGGAATTGGAACTTACCC
>DAOWFY010000128.1 GCA_030637775.1 bacterium
AGTATTATTATAAACATCAGGCTAATAAATTAAATGTTGAAAATGGAGTCGAAATGAAGGTGTCTCAATTCTTACCCATGTATTGAACCTGCGCAATTGAGAACCTTCTGGTTGCTGGCAGATCTATCTCTGCCACACGCGAAGCACAAGCCTCTATCAGAATCATGCCTTGTTGTGTGGTTATGGGGCAAGCAGCAGGAACTGCAGCAGCACTCTGTTTGAAGGAAGAGATATCTCCGAGAGATTTAGATATTTCTTTACTGCAAAAACAATTGAAGAAACAAGGAGCATATTTAATATGAAAAAGAGGAGTCTGAGGAGAGATTTTGGCAATACGTTAACTTTTGAAAGGAACTCACCACGTAAATGGATACAAAGAAAAGAATTAAAATCGGGATGATTGGTATGGGGGCTAATGGTGAAGCGCATCTACGTAATTTTATTAAGCACCCTTATGCTGAGGTTGTGGCTATATGTGAAACCAATAAGAAAAGGCTGAAGGAAATATCCGAAAAGTATAACATTGCCCGGACATTCACGGATATGAGCATTATCAACCAGAAGGATATTGACGCTATCACCATTCACACTCCGGAGAATTTACATCGGGCGCCGTTTGTAACTGCATTAAGAGCTAGTAAAAATATTTTTATGGAAAAGCCAATGACTGATTCTGAAGAAGATTTGCGAACAATGGTGGCAGAAGCAAGAAAATCTGACGGTAAGGTTCTGGTCGGTTTTATCTTGCGCTTTGACCCACTTTTCCGCGAGGTAAAAACGCTTGTCGATGATGGCAAACTGGGCAAGATATTTTATATGGAAGCTGACTACATCCATAACCTTATTGAAGAGTATGATTTAAGCCCCTACCGTTCCCACACGGCAACAAACTGGCAGGAATTTATGCATGCGATGCCTAATGATGGGGTTCATGCCATTGATCTCCTTCGTTTTATTACAGACGATGAGCCGATAAAGGTAATGTCCTATGCTAACCGAATTTCCTTGCCAGATGCCAAGTATGAGGCGACTGTTGTTTCAATCTTTAAATTTGCTTCTGGGTGTATTGGTAAAGTGACGGTGCTATATGCCCCGGTTGGACCACGGCCTACGGCTTTCAACCTTTCGCTCTACGGGACTGAAGGAACTGTTGTGCGCGATCAAGTATGCCTTGAACGGTGTGGCAAATTTGAAAAATTTAAAGAGAAGTATCAGGAAGGTCATCCATTCAAACCTGAAGACAACCACTTTATAGAGTGTCTGGTTAAAGGAAAAAAAATGCTTACTGATACCGTTGATGGTGCGAAAAGCGAGATTGCTGGTATTTATGCTGATAAGGCAATTCGGGAGGGAAAACCTGTAAAGATCCCACAAGTGTAAGAACAGAATATGCCAAAATGGGGAGATATAATGATAAAAAAAGATAATCTTAAAACAATAAAGAAAGGGAACGTTCCCTTAATTTGCATGGATATAAATCCGAATGATTCAGGGTTGGAATGTGTGTTTAGAAATAAACTGGGGAATGGTATTACCTTCCATCAATTTTTTACTGCAATCACTCCTTCTGGTAAACCCGGAGGCTATTTTGGATGTAGAGGACCTCAAACAAAAATAATTGACAGGTGGAAGGGACTTACCGTTATCCCAAAAGAGCCGTTGCCGAAATTAAAAATTCCTTGATTTTACAGGGATTTTAGCCTTGTAAATTTTTACAAATTCAAAGTGAACTTTTTACAAAGTTAAATTTCTGTTCTTTGACAATTAGAAGCGGAAAACTGCACCACTATTAGCAAGAGAGCAAAAACATCTTTTTTAAACCTCCTTTTTATGATAACCTAGAAAAGGCGATTTTGTAATCAGGAGAAAAATTATGAACAGAGATATGAAAGAAGGTTTAATCCAAAGAAGGATTGATGACAGACAGAGATTGCAAAGAAGAGAGACAGAGGATTTCTTGAGGAGCGAAATTGAGAAGTATCCGGAGAGGCAAAAGAAAATATGGAGAAGGGATTACTCTTCCGCAGAGAATTATTTATCTTCAGTAGAACCTAATAGAAAAAGATGGCTGGAGACAGTAGGGGACTTCTCTAAAGGAGCATCAGAGGATTTTGCGGTAGAGGAAGAACCTTTTTTAGAAGATAAAAAGGTGATTGCCAAACGGGTTTCCATAAAACTCTTTAGTCAACTTAAAGGTAGAGCAATTTTGGGTCTACCTAAAAGTAGGAACAACCTTTTTCCTCTTATTATCTGCCAGCATGGCCATACCTCTTCTCCCGATGGGGATGTATTCGGGCTTATTGATAAAGCAAATTATTATGATGCTTATGGTTATAAACTGGTGAAAGAAGGTTTTGCTGTTTTAGCCCCGCTTAATATTACGATGACCGAACCAATGGCAAGGTTCAACAGAATGGCTTTGCTTTTGGGAAAGAGTCTCTTTGGTCTGGAAATCTTTAAAATAAGAAGATTTATTGATTATCTCTCTACTCTTAAAGAGATTGATAAGAATAGAATCGGGATGTGGGGCCTAAGTAAAGGGGGAACCTATACGCTCTTTACCTTGCCTGTGGAGAAAAGAATAAAGGTGGGAATTATCTCGGCTTTCTTCAACCATAGAATCAAAAAGATGGCAATTGAAGACCCAAGGTATTCCTGTTATCTTGCCACCGATGAAGAGCATATGTTTCTTCCTAACTGGTTAAAAGAATTTACCGATTCTGATCTTGTTTCTTTAATCTGTCCCAGACCTTTAATGATTCAGACCGGGAAAGCGGATGGGGTCTCCTGGTGGCCATTTGTTCTTGAAGAATTCAAAAATTCTAGAGAACATTATAAAAAATTAAAGATAGAGGATAGAATCAAGATGTGTTTGCATAATAATGGACATGAGATTCGCTTTGAAGAAGGGTTAAAATTTTTAAAATGCTGGCTTTAGAAAAAGATGAAGGATGAAAAATCAGAGATTAAGAAACTCCTAAACGAACATCTGAGAGAGATAAGGAAGAGAAACCTTGTCTGTGAGCAGTTTCAGGAGGCAGATAGAATACCTATAAATATCAGCGAATATGGTAGCTACTGGGCAGATATGCAAGGAGTAGATATAAGGGATTATTATACCAATCCTGAACTAAATATAGAAGTGCAGACAAAAGGACAGGAATGGAGACTAAAGGAGCTAAAGGATGACCGAGCAAACTATGGAATAGGGATGGATACAGGTATTGTTGGCGAGGCTCTTGTTTTTGACTGTCCTGTTGAGTACCCTCAAGGTACTAATCCAAGAATAGTTCATATTCTGGAAAAGGAAGAAGACTTAGATAGACTTGAGATTATACCTCCACAAAATAATAAGAGAATCTTAGAATATGAGAGAAAACACCAGAAATTCTTAAGGTTGATTAAAAAGATAGACCCTCCTTTCCCTTATCCTGAAAAAGGGCATTTTTCTTTGCAGATTCATCCGCCTCTTTCCTGTGCCTGCGCTTTAATGGACCCCACCAAGATATACCTTTATCTGTATACTGACCCGGCGCTTATAAAACGTTTCCTTAAGAAGATGTTTGATACCTTTTGTCTTTATAAGGACTATTTTGATAGGAGACGGAAAGTTCCATCTAAATCGTTAGGATTAGCCGATGATAACTCTTGCCAAATTTCTGCCCCGATGTATCAGGAATTTGTCCTTTCTTTGAATAAAGCACTTTATGAACGTTACGGAAAGGAATATCAATATCTCCATGCCGATGGACCTAATGACCATCTTTTCCCCGTAATTGCAAAAGAATTAAATCTCAACAAGATGGACATTGGTGGGTGGAGTAGATTAGAGCCGGCTGTAAAATATTTAAAAGGTAAAACCGTCATTCATGGAGGTATGAATAATAAGGATTTATACAAGGGTCTTACCAAGGAGGCCGAAGGGAAGGTACTGAAGGCAATAAAACTCGCTGCCCCTGGTGGAGGATATGAGTTTGCCATCGGCGGGGAAACCTATCCTGGTGTTTCCCCTGAGACCTTAATCAAACTGGTAAAATATGTAAAGGAAATCGGCCGCTATCCAATTAAGGTTTGACTAATTATAAAAAAGGAAAGATTAGAAATGACTAAATTCTGTGCACTCATATTCGCATACAGGACAGATTGTATACCTCTCAATGCAAAACATTCATGCAACTTATATATTATAACTTATGGTTGTTAAGATACTGAAAAATAGTAGTGAGGTATGAGATGGATTTAGTTAAAGAGAAGAGTTCTGGATTCACTCTGAGGGCATTTATCACCGGTGGTATTCTTTGCTTTCTTGTTGCTATTGCCTGCCAATATTCGGTTAACATTGTTCATGGCTCCTATCTTGCCATTGACCATATGCCCGCCGGAGGAATATTTATCTTCTTTCTCTTTACCTTACTTATCAATACAATTCTGCGAAGATTAGGAATTGGTTTTTCCTCTGCAGAACAACTGCTTATCTATACCATGCTTATCGTTTGCTCCTCGGTGGTAACAATGGGCTTTGGCAGTCAGATTCTCCCGATGCTTGCTGCCCCCTTCTATTATGCCACTCCTGAGAATAGATGGGCACAAATTCTTCAGCCCCATATCAAACCCTGGTTAGTTCCTCAGGGAGCAGAGAATATCAGGTGTTTCTTTGAAGGTCTACCCAAAGGAGCATCCATCCCCTGGGCAGCCTGGATTAAACCCTTATCTGCCTGGCTTCCATTTATTTTAGCTCTCTATTTTGTGATGATCTGTATGATGGTGATTCTTCGTAAACAATGGGTGGAAAGGGAAAGGTTAATCTTTCCTCTAACAAGACTTCCGATGGAGATTGTCAAAGAGGAAGAGAAGAGTAAACCTTCTGCTCTTGCTCCCTTTTATCGAAATAAAATTATGTGGCTCGGTTTTGGGATTCCCTTTGTTATTGGCAGTATCAATGCTTTACACCATTACTTTCACTTTGTTCCTCCAATAAAGTTAGTTCAGTCTATCCCTATCTTCCGACATACAACAGGTATCCAGTTTCGCCTCAGTTTTCCGGTAATGGGACTTGTCTATCTAGTTAACCTTGACGTTGCTCTTTCCCTCTGGTTCTTTAATCTCTTATCCACTACTGTCAGCGGTATCTTCAATATTACCGGAGTAAGTAGCGCCGAGAATTTAGGATATGGTGTTCCTGCTGGCCCTATCTTTGTTCACTTACAAACAGGTGCTTTTGTAATCCTTGTTTTATTTGGCCTCTGGGTGGCAAGAGCTCATTTAAGAGATGTCTTTAGAAAAGCATTTAAGAAAGATGAAAGAATAGATGATTCAACTGAAATGCTTTCTTATCGGACCGCGGTAATCGGCCTTATTCTGACTATTCTTTTTATGACCGGTTGGCTTGGTGCTTCTGGCGTTTCTTTCTGGATTTCCCTTCTCTTTCTCTTCGGTGCTCTTTTCTTCTTCCTGGGTTTAACCAGAATCGTTGCTGAGGGTGGTATCCCCACTCTAAGAGCACCCACCACCTCTTCGGCAGCCATTATTTCTGGCATTGGCTCTTCTCATATTGGAGCAGAAGGTTTAGCGGGTTTAGGCTTTACCTATCTCTATGCTGCAGATACAAGAACCTTTGTTATGTCTCCGGCAGCCCACGGCTTAAAGATGGCCGAGGAGATGGGAAAGAAAAAAAGGCTACTCTTTTGGGGGATGCTTTTGGCCCTCATTATTGGTATCTTTACTTCTCTTTGGATGGTTATTCGGCTTTCTTATCTTCATGGAGGAATAAATCTTAACTCCTGGTATTTTGGCGGGGGAGCAATGAGGCCCTGGGAATATGCGATGGATAAGATCCTTCATCCCGAAGGTCCCAATGGTCTTGGCTGGCTCTGCAAAGGAATTGGAGCGGCAATAATGTTTTGGTCTTATGTTTATGAGAAATAGATTCCTCTGGTGGCCCTTGCATCCCTTAGGTTTCACTATCGGTGCTGGCCGATGGATTAGCCACCTTTGGTTCTCCATCTTTCTTGCCTGGCTCTTAAAAAGCATGATTTTGCGCTATGGAGGACCAAAACTATATAGGAATACCATTCCCTTCTTCTTAGGTCTGATTTTAGGTCAATATGCCTGTGCCGGAACCTGGTTTATCATTGATTACTTTACTAAAATGACCGAAAATATGGTCTTCTGGATTTAAAATGAAAGGTTCTTCTCTTAGTTCCTATATCTCGCGTAAGAAAAACTTAAGAAAAGTCTTTCAATCAAATTAAATCATGCATGTAATGGAGAATCTTGTCCATAACAGGGAGATCTGAACGAAATTAGAAAACTCATATGTTTAATTAATTTTATTTTCTGTACTTTATTTTTAGAGCAAATTTTAGTTCGTTTTGTCTTGATACTCAAAAACGAAATAATGCAGTATAATAAAACCGGTAAAAGGGCGATTTACAGGTTAAAAAATGTAGGATGTCAATGTAGGACAATATAATTAAGATATAAAAGTGGGCTATGGCTTATAAAGGAGTTTTAGGGGATGTGAAAAGAGCAGTTGCTTTAAAGATTCCTGAAAGGATATCAGTATTTGCTCTAAGTCAAGAATTTGATGTGAAGTGGTATGGGAAATTTAGTTATGAAGAGACTATTTTGAATGCTGATAAATTAGCCGAAACTCATATAAAAGCAATTGAAGAATTTGATTATGATTGGGCCTGGCTGCAGGTGGATGACTGTATTGAATTTGAGGTGTTAGGGGTAGGAACTAAAGGCAAAGGTAATATTTTAAGAGCAACGTGTGATTATTTACCAGCGAATAAAGAAACTCTATTGAAGTTAAAGATACCTGACCCTCATAAAGATGGCAGAATGCCAATTTTATTGGAGGTAATCTCCAAGATAAAAAGACACTTTAATGATAAAATCCTTGTTTGTGGAAGAGTGGCTGCTCCCTTTTCCTCTACTGCCCTTCTTTATGGTTTGCAAGAGACAATGATGCTTATTTTTTCTGACTCAACATTATTAAAGGAGACCAACGAATTCTTTGCGGAGCTACAGAAAGAATGGGGAAAGGCTCAATTTGAAGCCGGTGCTGATGCTATTTGGCTGGGAGACTGCATTGCTTCAGGTCATCTTTTGTCACTGAAACAATATAGCGAATTTGCCTTTGAGCCATGTCGAAGGCTGGTTCAGGAATATAAAAAGATAGGACTTTTGACCTTTTTACACAATAGCGAAGAATCTCCTTCTCATATTTTAAAACATACCGAATTAGGAGTAGATGCAATGAATGTTGGGCCAGGAATAGATATTGCTAAAGCCAAGGAGATAGTCAAGGGAAAAACCTGCTTGATGGGTAACTTAGACCCAATTAATATTTTGCAGAATGGAACTCCTGAAAAGGTTAAGGAAGAAATTATTAGAATTATAGAAAGCACAAAAAAAGAAGGAGGCTATCTTTTTAATACTGGTGAATGTCTTCCCAGGGAGACTCCGGAGGAAAATATAAGAGCAATGGTGGAAGGAGTGAGAGAATACGGAAAATATTAAGATGAAAAGAAAATTTGGGGTAGGGATAATCGGTCTGGGTGGTAATGGAGAGGCCCATTTAAGGGCATATCAATCCAATCCTTTTGTAGAAGTGAGAGCTGTTTGTGATTTTTCCCAAGAAAAAGTAGAAAAAATAAAGAAGAAATATGGCATAAAATATGGCTACACCGATTACCAAATTTTAAAACGAGATGATATTCAAATTATCTCTGTTAATACTCCTGACTCTCTTCACGCCGAGCCATTTATCAAATCTTTAGAAGCCGGCAAACATACCTTTGTGGAAAAACCAATGGCAGATAATATTTCAGGTTTAAAGGAGATGGTAAAAACTACAGAGAAGAACCCTCAACTTAAAACTCTGGTCGGACATATCCTAAGATTTAACCCTTTATTTATAGAGATAAAGAGAATTATTGAAAAAGGAATCTTGGGAAAAATCTTCTATTTAGAGGGTGACTATATCCATAACCTCAAAGGCCAGGCAGATAAGGAAAGATATGACCCAAAGATAAAGATGAACTGGTATTTGGAGAAGGAACTCCCGATGGTTGGAGGAGGCTGTCATCCTTTGGACGTTTTACGCTGGTTTGCCCAGGATGAACCAATAGAGGTACAAGCCTATAGTAACCGTATTAGCTTCCCGGAGATGAAGAATGATAGTTCAGTCGTGGCGATATTTAAGTTTAAAAATGGGGCGATTGCTAAAGTAACCGCTCTATATGAACCAATTAGCCCCTATGCGTTTGCAAACAATATTACTGTCTATGGAACCAAAGGTACAATCTTAAGGGATACAATCTGCTTAAATGAAAAGGAAGGCTTTAAGAAAATTCCTGCGAAATATCATCCAGGACACCCTTATGAACCAGAGGTAAATCACTTCATTGACTGCATTCTGAAGGATAAAAAATCTTTAATAGATGCTAAAGAGGGAGCGAGAAGTGCTGCTGTAGTAATTACGGTGAGTAAAGCCTTAAAAGAGAAAAGGTCCATTCCAATTCCTGAATTTTAGAAAGGAGAATGTACTATAAAATATGGAGATTACTTTACTTATGATTCTGGATAGTTCCGATAAGGAAGATTATAGAGTTTCTAAAGGTACGGTTTCTCCTTTTCTTAAACATTTTGGCCTTCCTTATCAGGAGATTGATTTAGCGAAAGAAGAAATAACAGATTTTAATGTAAGCGGAATTTTAATTGCCCAGGAAGGAATAGGCAAAAGAATGGACCAACGAATAAAAGAATCTCTTTATCAAGCAGTTAAGCAAGGAACAGGATTAATTAACCTTGATTATCGGGTAGATTCATGGAAAGAGCTATTGAAGCCTTTACAGATAGAAGAGATAGAGAAAGAGGACAGAACCTCTCTTATCCGAATGGGAGAGGCCCATTATATTAACGAGTTACACCCCCACCTAAATCCCTCCCCCACGAGTGGGGAGGGAAGAAGGGAGGGGGGAACGGAAAAGGAATTACTCCAACCCTTAAAATTTCTCAAGGTAAAGGTTAAAAAAGAACCTCTTTTATTGGCTGAGGATGACTCACCCTTACTTCTTTGTTCCTCCTCTTTGAAATTAGTGCAGTTTCTTATTTCTCCAAAATTATGGCAGACAGAATATTTTGGTCACTGTGCTGGTTTAGATGACATTCTTTTCCGCTCCATTATCTGGGCAGTGAAAAAGCCTTTTGTGGCAAAAATGATACCACCATTTGTTACATCAAGAATAGATGATGCCAATGGCAGCGCCAATATCTTTGGCAAGAAAAAGGATTCCGCCAATAAAAACTTCAACTATGTAGATATACTTAATAAGTATGGTTATATCCCCAATATCGGACTTTACATTGACGATATTACTGAGGAAGATGGAAAAATAATTAAGGAAAAATATGATAAGCATTTGGCTAACTTCTCTCCCCATGCCTTCAGTGACCCTAAGAATATCAATGAATTTCCTGTTTATATGCATCATGATGGAGAAGAGTTTTCTCCAGAAGAACTAAAGGAGAATTTTGCCCGGGTCGATAAAAAGTTTGGACATTGGGAAATTAAACAGGCAAAAACGGTTAATGTCCATTTTGGCGAGATTGGAGTAAAATCCTTACCATTTTTAAAGGAGCGAGGAATAAAGTTTACGATGCAACCCGGTGTCCCCTTTGGCTATAACTGGGCAGGGGCAGTCGAAGATAAGCACCCCGAATGGAATCCAAAACCCTATGGCAGTCATGGCTTTAATTATGATGAGATCGCTGAATATATTTATAACCACAGCCAATCAGAGCTAAAAGAGGTGAAAATAGAGGGAAACAAAATCTTCTGTCGGCTGAGCGGAAAAAGCGCTATTTCTCTTAAACTTTCTATCTTCGAGGAAGAAAAAGGTAAAATCGTCCGAAGGTTTCACAATCTTTCTCCTTTTTCCGGGGAGTCTATGGTTACATTTTCTTTTAAAAAATGAATTCAATGAGCGAAACCTATTTCTTCCAGAACAACTTTCTTAAATGTTTCTTTATTTCCCAAACGTTTAGCAGCATTCAGAATTTCAATTCCGGCAAGTCTCCCTTCCGCATCATAATCAGCAGCAATCCCTTCATCAAGATGTTTTGTCGTTACTGTAGTCTCCTCAAATCTTATATAAAGAGCATCTACTTCCGGGTCATAAGTAATTTTCATCGTCTCTCCTTTTCAAGCATAGTAAACATAAACCGTTACTACCACAATTTCACTCTCTTCTTCTATAAAAATTGGTCGCACCTGTTTAATTTTATAAAATTTCTTATTCCATGTACTATTAAAAGAAAAATCCTTTCTGGCTTCAAGCCTATCCAATTCTGCTGGAGTCCAATTACTTGTTTGAATAGTTTCAACAATTTCCTCTTCCGTAGTTCCTCTATAGTTAAGTTGCTCTTTAGCATGTTTAGTGATTCGGATTGGTTTCATTTACCAGAAGTATTGTATTCTAAAAAGAAGATAAAAGCAAATTATTTAGATTTGGCACTCTCAAAAATAAAAGATAAGCCCTGTGGGAAACATCTCCTGATGTTGATACAATGTAGTGGTCGAGTTTACTCGACATAGCAGAGCAAGCTCTGCCACTACAGAGGAAAATCAATAATCAGTCCCGTTAATACGAATACGAGACTGGAGACCTTTCCCACATCAAAGGAGCGAAATTATGGAAGAGAAAAAGAAGGCAGGTTCGGATTTCCGCTATAGCACCGGAGAGGCAAAAGTTCCCTGGGCCGCAGTCGGGGAGAATGTGAAGACAGATGACATCTCAGAAATTATTAAATTTCTTATTCCTGCCGGGAAGGAGGCAACCGGTTACGATGAGCAACTTCTCAGAGTAAAGGAGGAGATCGAAAAACTGCGGGAGAAAGGCGAATATGCCACCAAATTGTCCTTAGGGGGTAAGGTTAAGGAATTGGAAGAGGAGGCGAAGAAATTTCTCAATGTTAAGTATGCCTGTTTTGTCACCAATGCCACCGCGGGATTTGAGATTGGCCTTAAGTTTTCCGGTCTGAGGTCAGGGGATGAGGTAATTGCTCCCGCGATTACATTCCTTTCCACCATTGCCTATCCCTTAGAGATAGGGGCAAAGGTGGTACTGGCCGATATTGACCCCAGAACGATTAATATCGACCCAGAAGATGTGGCGAGGAAAATTACCAAAAGGACCAGGGTAATTATGCCGGTCTATATCGGAGGATATCCACCCGAGATGGATTCCATTATGAAATTAGCCAGAGAAAATGACATTATGGTGGTTGAGGATGCCGCCCATGCCTTTAGCGGAACTTATAAAGGAAAAGCAAGCGGTACAATTGGAGACTTCGGCTCTTATAGTTTCCATGAGGTGAAGAATGTCAACTCATTGGGTGAAGGCGGGATAGTGGTAACCAACACCGATTTTGGCGAAGATTTTCCTAAGAGCCGCTTCGGTGGTTTTGATATTGGACATCCCATTGAGAAATGGCTCTATGATGTGGTGGCCTTAAAGGGAAGAGGGGACCATTACACGGCGGCGGGAAATCATTCTTCTACCGAGATTCAGGCGGTGGTTTTGCTTAGCCAGCTAAAAAGGATAAAGGAGATTATTGAGGTTAGAAGGAAAAATGCCGAATACTTAAACCGCAGATTTGAAGGAGTGGAGGGAGTTATCTCTCCTCCTTTGGATACCGATGAAATAAAGAGCACTCACCATCTCTATCTCTTTCAGGTAGACCCGGATAAACTTCAAGGAGATATTCAGGATTTCAAGAAAAAACTGACCGAGAAAGGGGTAGTGCAAATTCCTCACTTTGCTCCTTTGTATCGTTTCTCTTATATGAAGCAACTTGGTTATGACACCGAAGCAATTAAGAAGACCTGCCCCAATGCCGAGGAGGCCTTCCTGCATCGGTTTACCCATTTGCCGCTTTATCCTCTTACCGATGAACAACTAAAATATATGGCGGATAGTGTGGTTGAATTGGTAAAGGAGCTACAAAGATAAAAAAAAGAGAGAAGATATGGTGATTAATTGGGGAGTGATTGGAGCTGGGGGAATTGCCAAAAGAAGAACGATTCCAGAAGGAATTGTCCCGGCGAAAAATAGTAAACTTGTAGCGGTAATGGATACGAATAGAAAAGCAGCAAAAGAAGTAGCAGAAAAATATCGGGTGAAAGCCTATTTCAAAGAAAAAGATTTAATCAAAGATGCAAATGTTGATGCAGTCTATATTGCCACTCCAGTCTATCTACATAGCAGACAGGCTATCATGGCATTAGAGGCGGGCAAACAGGTCCTCTGTGAAAAGGCAATGGCATTAACAATTAAGGATTGCGAGATGATGATTAAAACGGCAGAAAAATATAAGAAAAAATTAGGTATTGACTATTTTATGAGATTTCATGCATATCACCAGAGGTTCAAGGAGATGGTAAAGAATGGGGATTTGGGAAAAATAGTCTTTGCCCGAGGTCAACTTTCCTGCTGGTATCCTAAAATGGAAGGAGCCTGGAGGCAAATTCCAAAATTAGGAGGGGGAGGTTCTTTGATTGATATGAGCAATCATTGTTTAGATACCTTAGAATGGATTCTTAACTCCAAGATAAAGGAGGTAAGTTGCTTTACTGGAAGTTTAGTGCAAGATTATGCGGTAGAGGATAGTGCTCTCCTGGCGGCAAGGTTTGAAAATGGTGCTTTAGGAATGGTGGATACCTTCTTTGCTATTCCGGATGTCTCCTCCAAGAATCGTTTGGAGATTTATGGTAGTCGGGGAAGCATCCTTGCGGAAGGAACTATCGGTCAGTTGCCTACTGGGGAGGCAATAGCCTACCTGGAAAAAGAGACCACAGGTTATGAGGCAGAGCAAAAAAGAGGAGAGCCTAAAAAGGAAAAGGAGATAAAACCTCCTTTAGTAAATGGCTACAGAGCAGAGATAGAGGCATTTACAGAGGCAATAGAAAAGGATACTGAACCACCAATTTCTGGCGAAGATGGCCTCTGGAGCCAGAAAGTAATTCTGGCAGCATATGAATCGGCAAAAACAGGAAGAAAAATAAAGGTAAAATAAATTAGCCACGAATGCACACAAATTATGAGCAACTAAAATATATGGCCGATGCTGTAGTTGAATCTGTAGAGGAGACGAGGGGATGATCATTGGAGTGCCAAAAGAGATCAAGGAGGATGAGTATCGGGTAAGTCTTTTGCCCTCCACAGCAAAGAAGCTTAGAGAAAGAGGGCATCAGGTTCTAATAGAGAAAAATGCCGGAGTCGGCAGTGGCATCAAGGATGAAGAATACCTGAAGTCCGGAGCGGAAATCTCAGATAGCGGAGCGGAAATCTTCAAAAGAGCGGAATTGGTTGTTAAGGTGAAGGAACCACAGGAAAAGGAATGCCCTCTTCTTCAGGAAGGACAGATCCTTTTTACCTTTTTTCATTTTGCCTCCTCGCGCAGATTAACTGAGGCAATGATTAAAAGCAAGATTATTGCTCTTGCCTATGAGATGGTGCAAAAGGATGATGGTTCTTTGCCTCTGCTGGCTCCGATGAGTGAGATTGCCGGGAAACTTGCCCCCCAGGAGGGAGCAAAATATCTGGAAAATCCATCAGGCGGAAAGGGTGTTCTTTTGGGAGGGGTTGCCGGCGTTGCGCCCGGGAAGGTGCTCATTATTGGAGGAGGAGCGGTGGGAGAAAATGCTGCTATAGTTGCTGCGGGAATGGGGGCAGATGTGATTCTCCTGGATATCAACCTTGACCGGTTGCGTCATCTAAAAGAGATTCTGCCGGCTAATGTTAAACTCATTTATTCCAACCAGGCCACGATAGAAAAGTATTTAAGGAAAGCCGATTTAGTGATTGGTGCGGTGCTTATTCCCGGGGCGAAAGCCCCGCAACTGATTAGCCGAGAGATGCTGAAGTTAATGGAGCCAGGAACGGTGCTGGTGGATGTCTCAATTGACCAGGGAGGCTGCTTTGAGACCTCAAAACCAACCACTCATAAAGAGCCTACCTATGCGGTTGACGGTATCATTCATTACTGCGTAGCCAATATTCCCGGCTCGGTAGCCAGAACCTCCACCTTTGCTCTTGCTAATGCTACAGCCCCTTATCTTCTTCTCTTAGCCGAAAAAGGGGCCAAGGTAATCCAGGAAAATACTGCTCTTCGTAAGGGCCTTTCCCTCTTTAAAGGAAAGGTCACTTCCGAGAAATTAGCCAAAACATTCAATCTAAAATATACTCCCCTGGAAAAGATTTTTAATCCTGAATTTCAATAGAGCCATCTCCTTTTCTCTCTACACAGCATTTTCGTGAAAGTGCGGCGTGCAAAAGATGAGATACATAGGTAACACCCCGTCCTTTAAATCTTTTAAGATTAAATGAACGTCTCCCCTCTTATAGGGGGAGATTGCGAGAGGGCGCTTCTTTCCTCCCTTTCCTTAAAGCAAGTACTTCTTTACTACTTCGATGGCGAGGGAAGCATCACCTGTGGCCTGGGCCTTTTCCAGTTTATCCCGGTGAGCATAGATTTGCAAGGCTTTTTTCATCACATTGGCAAAGAGTTCCCGGGATAATGACATCGCTTTTACCGGCTCAAGCCGATAGGTGAACTGGTCCTCGCCAAACCAACCAGAGTAACCGGTATCGATGGCTGCATAGCAGAAGTCGGCTAACTTCCAATTATCGCCTGTCCCCGCAATTCTATCCTCATCATTAGAGTGGGTTTTGGCATTATTGATATGAAAGTTGACTACCGGCACCCCAAACCTCCGCACCGCATAAAGGGTAAAGGCAGGCTCCACCGCATACATCTGTTCATGACCATAGTCTATGGCCACACCCATATTATTCCCTCCACATTCCTCATTAACCATTTTTGCAACAAGGGCGGCACAATGGGTGGTAGGAATAATGATATTGCCTTCCCTTGGTTCATGCAGTTTTGCCTCAATGCCAAACTTAAGCCCGGCGCTTATTGCTCTTTTGTTAATGGTAACGCAGCCTTCAATAAATCGCTCAAGAATCTTTCCGTAATTCACCTGGAAATTATAGTCCCAGCCATCGGAACCCGGCCACAGTGCCACCGAAGAACAGCCAACCTCCTTGGCAGTCTCTATTCCCTGCAATGCTATTGAGAGAGCATCCTTACGAATTGTCTTGTTGCTGTTGGTGATTCCGCCCAGTTTCCATTTAGGATGGGTGAAGAGATTGGTATTCATATTGGTAGGAATAAGTTTGTATTGCGAAAGAGCATCCTTTACTGCAGAGATTTTGCGGGGATCCTTCTTAAAATCTTCGTCAATGAAAAGCGCTTCGTGAAACTCAATCCCTTTGATACCGGCCTTTGCTACACGCTCAATCTGAGCAACAATTCCTGAATCAAGCTCTAAATTGTATCCCGTGGTGGCAAAGCGGTCCAAAAAGTCTCCGGCGCACCAGTGACCGGCAGCAAAATGGATGTCAAACTCGGCAAAGAATTGATCAACCCTTTCCCCTTCTAAATAATCTTTGTAAAGGGTTTCTAATTTACCCAGATTTTCTTGATTAACCTTCATATGTCTTTCTCCTTTCCTTTTTTCACCAAGGCGAGGAAAGTTTCTGTAGCGGCCTTGTTAGTGACTCGCGCCCCTCTGTGTCTCCCCACTAATCATGAGAGATGACTGGGGTTTGTAAGCGAGTTGGCGGTTATGCCGCAGGTATGAAATACCGAGGAATAAGAAAGCCCGAGCGAACAAACTTTAGTCATTTCTTACCGAGCCTTCCTAAAGTAGGCGATAAGCCGGGTTCTGTTTATCCGCCTACGCTAAAAGCTTCGGCGGACAGGGACGGTCATTTCTCTGGGATGCCCATTGCTGGGCACCTCAAGCAGCCTACCCGAGAGATATAGTTGCGGGTCAATCTCTCTTCTTGGCCTTGCTCCGGATGGGGTTTACATAGCCTTTTCAGTTACCTGAAAAAGCGGTGAGCCCTTACCTCACCATTTCACCCTTACCCCAAAATTAGGGACACATCCCATTTTTTGTCTATCCACACAAAAAATAAAAAAATGGGATGTGTCCCCTTTTTGTTTTTGGGGTGGTATCTTTTCTGTGGCACTTTCCTTCCCTTCGCAGGGAGCCGTAATTAGCGGCCATCCTTCCCGCGGGAGCCCGGACTTTCCTCCCTCCTATGTTCTTCGAAAACTTCGGAGGGCGACCATTTCGCCTACTTCAGGGCGGCGTTGGCTAAACGATCTGCTTCCTTATTCTCCGAATGACTAATCTGAAGAATCTCTATCTTTTTAAAACTCCTCTTTAGATGTTGTCCTAAAAGGAAAAACTGGGAAAGTAAATTATCCTTAATCCGATAGAGTCCATTCATTTGCTTAACAATAAGTTCGCTATCACTGTAAAGAGAGACCTTATGCGCTTTTAGAATCAGAGCCTCTTGCAGTCCATAGATAAGAGCAAGATATTCAGCAACGTTGTTGGTGGCGATTCCAATATATTTACCTACTCTTTTGATAGAAGCGCCTTTCTGATTATAGATTGCTATTCCGATACCTGCTCTCCCAGGATTGCCTTTTGCCGCCCCATCAACATAAAGTGTGAGTTCCTTCATTTCTCTGATAGATAAAGAATTCTGCTACAGTTCTCACAAAGAACAAATTCCTTCCCTTTCCTTACATTCTCCACCACAGAGGAGGGCAGTTTCATAAAGCAACCCGAGCAGGTCTCTCCCTTAATCTCAGCAATGGCCAGATTATTCTTCTTCGACCCTCCGATCTTCTCATAAAGAGAGAGGTCTGCGTTGTTGACATTGGCCGATAGTAATTTTCTTTTATCCTCTTGTTCCTTTAATTGGGATTTTAAGGTTTCTATCTCTGCGGCTACCTTCTCCTCCTCCTCAGCCAGTCTTTCATTCTCTTCCTTGAGCAGAGATAGCTCCTTTTTCTCTTGCTGGTGAAGAGCATCCTGCCCATCCATCATCTCTAAAATTCTGCTCTCTCTCTGAGAATTTGTCTCCTTTAATTCTTTAATCTGCTGAAGAAGAGTACTGTATTCCTTATTTGTCTTAGCCTCATTCAACTGGAGTTGAAATTTCTGCAGATCCTCCTCCTTTTCCCGCAACTCAAGTTCCAATTTCCTTCTGGCTAACTCCGCTGCTTGAATCTCCTTCTTTCTTTCTTCCAGCCCTTTGCTTTCCTTTTCTATTTTTTCCCTTGATTGTTTAACTCCTAAAGGAAGACTATCGATCCTGTTTTTGAGAGCAAGAATCTTAAGGTCATAGGACTGCAATTCTTTCAAAAGAGCGATCTGCTCTGCCACCATTTCTTAGAATTCCGCTACTATACTATGTACTTGCTTTAGTAGGGAATTGCGATACTAATCTATATGCTTACTTCAGTAACAATATGCGGAGAGGCTAACTTCCTTGACATTTCTCACAGCAAATATGCGTACCCCTGATTAAATCAGGGGTCAGGTTAAGCTTATAGCAACTATAACATAATTTCCTCTAATGG
>DAOWFY010000122.1 GCA_030637775.1 bacterium
GATATGATTCCAGTTCTTCCGGTTTCATATCAAACTTAATTTCTTTGGGTTCTCCCTTCTTCTTTTCTTCCTCCCCTCCAAGGACTGCCGCATCGGTTGCCGGAAAAATCCCTACTCCCAACTGGTCTCCATACTTTTTCTGCATATAGCTCTGAAAATTTTGAATATCTTTTTGAATTTTTTCCGGAGTCGGTTTTAGCATTTTAATTCGGCGTTCTTGGTTTGACATAGAGTACATACCTCCTTTCTCAATCAGTCTATTTTACTATATTCATGCCCTATGGTGCAACCTTTGTCTGTCAGTTTCCGGGTTATATGTTCTAATAGGCATCCGAGAGAAGACGGAGATTGCCTATTCTTTGTGATTCTGTTTGAATGGTGGCCTGAGAATGAAAACTACGATGGTGAAAAGGGCAACAAAGATTGTGGGGATGATTATTGTCAAAGGATTAACATCGGGATAGACCACTCTTTCTAAATGATGAGCAATGAAGGAACCAGGATAGGTCAGAGAGGGATTGTATCTGCTTCTCAAGTTATTCTCCAGTATTGTTAGCGGGCAGTATTCGCCGAGGATGGTTAAGCCACCGACGTAGACTATACCAAATAGGTGAAGAAGTCGGAACAACCGCATCGCAAAAAATCTTTTCCAGAAAAAGCCGGAGAGGGTAAGGACGAAACCGGCCAACATAAATAGGATCCAGAAAAGGTGGACGAAGACGATCAGATCGGCAAGAATCTTATTCAGCATTTTGTGGCAAAGCTTGATTCATGATAAACTTTTGCCAATGAAAGTAAGACCAAAGGACCTCTGGGCAAAACTGAAAGAGGCATCTCTCTCCAGCGCGAGTCCCTCTGAAATTGCTCTTGGTATAGGAATAGGTTCATTCATCGGAGTGTTCCCTGTTCAGGGAGTGAAGACTCCGCTGGTATTTCTCATAAAAGGTATCTGCAAAAAGGCAAACCTTTTGGCGATATTTGCTACCAGCAGCATTTTCTCTTTTCCGGTAGTCGTGCCGTTTATATATTTCTTTGATCACTGGCTGGGGTGTAAAATTTTGGGGGTACCTTTAATTTTTAGTTTGCAAACCTTCAAGAATTTCAACTGGCAAATTCTAAAAAATGGTCTCGCTTCCCTTTTCCTGGGAGGAGGAATAGCAGGGCTCATTCTGGGACTTTTAACCTTCTGGGGAACTTTGCTCTTCTTGAAGCTTCGCTCCCATGGCTGATTTTTCAGCATCGGCTATTCGCTCAGAGATAGGAGGATGATTATGAGAGAAAGTGTGGTGATGCCAATATTAGCTGAAATTAACCAGTTTTTAATCTTTGCATATTCTTTCGCTTTCCTTATGTCTTCCATATTTCTCTCTCATCTATATTTTACTTCAAATATGACAAAAAAACATCATTTGCTGTGAGATTACCTAAAAGTTAATCCTCCCGCATATTGCTACTAAAGAAAGAATATTGTCTAAGTGGCGCAATTTTGATATAATGTTATCAATTAATAAGGGGGTATGATGAAATTGGATGATACTCTAATCTCAAAGGCGATCGTCGAAGAGTTTATGAAGGATTTTCTTAAATTTATGGAGGTTGATGTGGCTATTGTCGGAGCAGGCCCGGCGGGAATGATCACCGGCTATTATCTCGCCAAGAAAAAAAGAAAGGTTGTGATCTTTGAAAGAAAATTAAGTGTTGGCGGAGGAATGTGGGGCGGGGGAATGATGTTTAATAAGATCGTTGTTCAAAAGACCGCTAAACCTATTCTTGAGGAGATAGGAGTGAGTCTCAAGGAGTATAAAAAAGGTTACTACATCGCCGATTCTATAGAAACGGTTTCTACCCTCTCTTCCAGGACGGTCAAGAGCGGGGTAAAGATATTTAATCTCATCTTGGTTGAGGATGTAATGATTAGAAAGGAGAAAATAACGGGATTGGTTCTAAACTGGAATGCGGTAAGCCTGGCTAATCTCCATATTGACCCTCTTGCCATCAGGGCAAAATTTGTCGTTGATAGCACCGGGCATTCGGCTGAAGTTGCCCGTATAATTGTAAGAAAACTCGGTAAAAAACTCTTTACGGAAACCGGGGATCTTCTGGGCGAGAAACCAATGTGGGCCGAGATTGGCGAAAGACTTATCGTTGAGAACAGTAAAGAGGTTTATCCCGGATTGTATGTGGCGGGAATGGCGGCCAATGCTGTATTTGGTGCACCACGCATGGGACCAATATTTGGCGGAATGTTGCTCTCCGGCAAAAGAGTAGCAGAATTATTGCTGGAAAGACTAAAATAATAATGGACAAAGGATTGGTGAAGAAAATAAAGGGACTAAAAAAGAGAAGGAATGCGATTATTTTGGCGCACAATTACCAATTAGGTGAGGTGCAGGATATTGCCGATTATGTTGGAGATTCTCTTGAATTGAGTATTAAGGCGACTCAGACAAAAGCAGATGTAATCTTGTTTTGTGGAGTAAAATTTATGGCTGAGACCGCTTCTATCCTTTCTCCCGAAAGGGTAGTTCTGATGCCGGATAAAAATAGCGGATGTCCCTTAGCGGATATGATCGATAAAAACTCCTTAAAAAATTGGCAGAAGAGATATCCCGATAGCACCACCGTTGCTTATGTAAATACTACGGCTGAGGTGAAAGCGGAGAGTGATATCTGTTGCACATCAGCTAATGCGGAGAGCATAGTAAATTCGGTCGATGCTTCCCGGATTCTCTTTATTCCCGATAAGCACCTTGCTCATTGGGTCACTAAAAAAATTTCTGATAAAAAGATTATTCCTTATCCGGGTTATTGTCCGGTTCATATAAAGATATTAGCCGAAGATATTATAAAGATGAAAAAGAAACATCCAGGGGCAGAGGTTGTTGTCCATCCTGAGTGCACGCTCTCGGTTATCGAATTGGCCAATAAGGTACTTTCTACCGGAGGGATGTGTAAATATGCAAAAAAATCGAAAGCAAAGGAATTTATTGTGGGAACGGAGGTAGGAATTCTCCATCGGTTGAAGAAGGAAAATCCTGAAAAGATTTTTTATCCGGCGAATGAGTCTGCTATCTGTCCGGATATGAAACTGACAACCTTGGAGAAAGTAATTGCCTCTCTTTCCGAAATGAAGTATGA
>DAOWFY010000135.1 GCA_030637775.1 bacterium
GAATACTTTCCAGAATAAGCAATCGTCCGGGCTCGCTTTTCAGCATTACCGTTGCGGGACAGCGAGAGGAATCACACCTCCACTTCCTTTACTTATCCGGTTTTACCCCCTTTTCTCTAAACGCTAATCGTAATTTTATTCGCGAACTTTGATGGGCTAGACTTAATCACTTCACCCCCTTTTTGCCCTTGATTGATTCTGGTATTTTTTAATCCTTCAGCCTAAAGGTTATGGGCACGGTTATCTCTATCTCCTTTTTCTTTAAACCCTCGGGGATAGGAGGAAAGGGCGAGGCCCTTTCAACAGTCCTTTTTGCCTCATTATCAAGGATGGTATGCTTGGATGAAGAAATTAAAGAAATGCTATTCGCTTCTCCATCAGCAGAAAGATTGAACCTGACAATAGCTTTCCCTTCAATTCCATTAAGTTGTGCTCCTCGAGGATACCTTTTCACCCTCTCAATTCTCTCCCTGATCTTTGCTAAAAAGAAATTTTTTAACCTTCCTGCTTTCTCTTCTGAAAAAACAGTGTCTTCCTTTAATAGAACATCAGAAGGATCAGGCAGGGGGACATTCTCTGAGTCCATTGCTCCTGCTTCTTGTAAAAGATTTATCTTCTCCTTATGATCATTCTTAAAATTTCTTTCCGAAAAAATCAGTTTCTCGGGAAAAATTGTCTTCGAGAAAGATATCTCATTCGCAGGATAAACACTCTTTTTTAAGGAGGCTTTAATAGGAATTATATCCTCCTTTATTTCAATGAGTCTTATCGGTATTACCTTTGGCCTAATCTGTAGACTACTTGAGCTACGACCAAAGAGAAGGAGTCCCGAAATTAGACCAAGATGAAGCAAAATTGAACCGATAAAAGGAATAAGCCTATCCTTCATTTTTTATCTCTGATTGACTCTGGCATTTTAAACAGATTTAAAATTCCATGGCACTGACAAGCGGTCCCTATGGCTAATGTTTGAGGTAATTCTTTTTTAACTTTATTCAGAAATTCTATGATGATTTCTGTCCTGATTCCTCCTAAGCCGACCGATATCTGCTCAGAAACAAAGATTTTGTTAATGTCAAACTTTCTAAAAATAGCATAATTTAAAAGTGCATAGACTGGAGCAGGTCTTGGTTCTTTGGTTAAACGGCAATACTCATCCGGAGGAATACAGTCTTCCCTACAGGTCTTCTCTTTTGACATATAACTTAAGACTAAGGTAGATGTTGCTCTATCCTTTCTGCTGATTAAACTTTGCGGTAGGTATCTTACTACAATGGCCAAGCCTTCCGGAAAGGGTTTCAGATTGAAGACTTCTCTGAATAATCTTCCTGCAGTGTGCCCCGGCATAGCGGGAATGATAAAGTCTGGTTTTATTTCCATAATGAGATTTAAAATACCACTTTTTCTCATCGGAATAAATTCATCAGTAGATAGAAATTTCCTTGCCGAACAATAAGAATTGTTATCTACGACAATAACTCTTCTGACATTTCTCTTTTTAGCAAATTTTACCGCTTTTGTCCCATATCTCCCACCACCAAAGATAAGAACGGTCTTATTTTTTAACTTCACCTTTCCCTCCCGGAACTAAACAGATAAGTGGTTTGGAAGAAATTGGATTTTTTTCTACCACCACCGGAGTCTTATAAACCTCCTCAATGATAGAGTAAGTGAGGATTTCATCGGCGGTGCCGATAGAATGAACTTCTCCTTCTCTTAAAAGAAGCAGACGGTCACAGTAAAGACTGGCTAAATTTAAATCGTGAAGAACAATAATTACGGTAAGGTTATTTTGCTCATTCAACCTCTTTACTAAATCAAGAATTTCTATCTGATGCCCAATATCCAGATGTATGGTTGGCTCATCCAAAAGAAGAAGTTCTGGCTCCTGTGCCAGAGCCCGGGCAATAATCGCCCGTTGTCTTTCTCCCCCACTTAACTCACCAACATTTCTTTCGGATAAATGGGTAATATCGGTCAACGACATCGTATTTGCCACTATCTTTTCATCCGTTTTTGTTTCCAAAATCTGAAATCTCCTTCGGTAAGGAATTCTGCCTAAAAGGACATATTCCCTGACGGTAAAATTGAGTGTTATCTCTTCGGCAGATTGAGAAACCACTGATACTTTCTGTGCCAACTCCTTAAATCCCATCCTGTCAATTCTTTTTCCTTTAAAAAGAATTCCCCCTTTTAATGGTTTCAATACCCGTCTTATCGCCCGCAGAAGAGTGGACTTTCCCGAACCATTGGGACCGATGATTCCCATTAATTCGCCATCATTGACACTAAAAGTAATATTCTTCAGGAAAAACCCGGCCTCATAACCACAGGTTAAATTTTTTACTCTTAACATTATTTGGCTGTCCCTACCAACTGCTTCTTACTTAAGAAATAGATAAATAATACCCCTCCGAGAATTCCCGTGATTACTCCTACAGGAAGTTCTATCGGGGAAATTACGGTGCGAGCAAGAGTATCGCAAAGAAGAAGAAAAATTCCTCCACCCAGAAAAGCGGCCGGTAAAAGTATGCGATGGTCACTTCCTACGAACATCCGCATAAAGTGCGGTACAACTAATCCTACAAAACCAATCATTCCTGAGACGGAAACGACTGAGCCAGTGAGTAAAGAGGCAAGAACAAAAAGTATTTTTTTAGTCCTTTCAACATTAATCCCCAAATGTAGTGCCTCCTCTTCTCCCAGAGAAAAAGCGTTAAGATTATGAGCGAAGAAAAAGGAAAGGATTGCACCTAAAATAGACAAGGTAATAACCAATCTTATCAATCCTAAGTTACTTTCCTCTAAGGAACCCATTATCCAGAAAAGAATGCCATGAAGTTTGGTTACATCGGCTAAAGCCATAATTAGAGTAATTAAAGATGAAGAAAGGAAACTGAGCATCACACCAATAAGCAGGAGGGTGGGAATTCGCAAAAGACCTTTACGGCTGGCAAGAAAGTAGACGATAAATATGGCTAAGATAGCTCCCGACATACCGGCTAAAGGAAGACAAAAACCTAAACCTAAGCTTATGCTTAATGTCACTCCTAAGGCTGCTCCTCCCGAAACACCCAAGGTATAAGGGCCAACTAAGGGATTGCGAAACATTCCTTGAAAGATAACTCCCGAGACGGCCAACGCCCCTCCTATAAATATAGCTAAAAGAATCCGGGGGAACCGAATATGGAAAAGAATGGTAGATTCAATTCCCTTTTCTGGACTAAAAATTAAAGAGACAATTTTTGATAAGGAGATTTTGTCCGCTCCTACACTTAAAGAAAAGATAGCCGAAATTAAAAGAAAACCGGTTAAAGCAAATATCCAGATTAACCAACCTTTCAATTTTTTATTCATTTTCCGAATATTTCCGGATGAATCCTCTTAGCCAGTTCAGGAAGACCTTTAATGACTAAATTAGAAGAAGGTATGGTGATTATCTGGGAGCCAATATCATCATAAATTCGACCGTTCAAAACAGCAGAAATCCTTTGCCAACCTTTTCTTCTTTTCAGTGTTTCCTTACCATAACCCCTTCCCATATAGGGCAGAATAATTACTTCCGGATCCTTGCTGATGATAAATTCGGCCGATACACGAGGATAAGGTTTATCGATATTATGGGCAATATTTTCCCCACCAGCAATCTCAATTAGTTCATCGATAAACGAACCTTTTCCGCAGGTAAAAAGTGGGTTATATCCTGTCTCCACATAGACACGCGGTTGATTAAAAGAAGATGTCTGTGCTCTTATCTGTTCAATTCTTTTTTGCATCTTGCGGATAATCCTTCTTGCTTCTTCCGGAACTCCACAGATCTCCCCGATCCTTTTCACTTTAAGGAAAACTCCTTCTATTCCTTTTTCCTCAAATACTTCCACTCTTATCCCCAATTTCTTAAGGGTCTTTACTGTCTGTCTTTGACCCACATAATTAGTAGCAAACACCAAATCCGGAGAAAGACTGACAATTTTTTCTAAACTTGGCTTCATATAAAGCCCAATTCTCTCTACTTCCTTTACTTCTTTAAGATAATCGGAGGAGGTAGTTACCCCCACAATTCTATTCTGTAATCCTAACTCAATTAAGGTCTCGGTAAATCCAGGTGCCAGAGAAATGACACGTTGAGGAGGTTTTTTTAGCTGAGAAATTTCATTTTTCTCTTTCCCGCAGTTAGCGAAACTAAATAGAATTAAAGAAATTGCAATTACTTTAAGAGATTTAGAGAAAAGCATATTGCTATTCCTAAGAGGAAGAAAATTAAAGAAGCAAGCCACATCAGAGAAATTGCCTGAAGAATATCCTCCGGCTCCTTTTTCTTTAAATTTCTTCCAATTAAGGGTTTTTCCACCATTTCTCCCCGATAGAAATTACAGCCTCCCAGTCGAAGGGAAAGAGCTCCGGCAAAGGCTGCTTGGGGAATGCCGGCATTGGGACTGGGTGATTTATTCCCATCCCGATGAACCACTCTCCAGGATTGTCGAAAGCCCTTCCCCGAGAGAAAACTCACAGAGGGTATGAGCAATCCACCGATGCGCGCCGGAATCCAGTTTGCCAAATCGTCCAATTTAGCTGCAAACCAGCCAAAATCCAGATACATTTTATTCCTGTAGCCAACCATAGAATCCAGGGTGTTCACCGCTTTGTAAGCCAAAGTCAGGGGAGCACCACCAAGAAAAGCATAGAAAAGAGGGGAGATTATTCCATCGACACTGCTTTCGGCTACCGACTCCACCGTTGCTCTAATAATTTCCTCTTCATTCAAATTTTCTGTATCCCTTCCCACAATGACCCCTGCTCTCCTTCGTGCCAAAGAAATATCCCTTTTTTTCAACGCCTGGCAGACCTTTTTTGCTTCTATCCCCAAACTTTTGGTGGAAAGGGCGGTAAAGATTAGAAAGGAAGAGATGCCAAACTGTAACCAGAAATTTATTTTCCCAGTCCATCTGATAACTTCCCAGACTATTAGATAGGAGCCTCCTACAATTATCAGTACCAAAAGAAACCCGGCAAATTTCTGACCTTTGAAAATCTTGCGCAACCGGGGTCCCAAATAGGTAACTGCTCTTCCCATTCCCTTTACCGGATGGGGAAACCAATAAGGATCACCAAAGGCTAAATCCAAAAAATAGGCAACAATAATTGAATAAATAAGATTAATCGAATTCATACTTCAAAACATTCAGAAACCAGTGACCATTTTTAAGTACTTTATCGCTCTCCAAAATTTTTATTCTTCTTTTAAAGATTGGTCCATTGATCACAAATGTGTGATATTCGCCAGATTCCCCGCAGAGGTTAATCCTTTTTTTCTCTAACTCCTGAATGAAATTTTTATCTATTTTCTTACCCAACCAGTCCTTATCAAGAACCTCTGCTCTTATGGCGACAATGATTGCCTCAAAGCGAGCAAGGATAAATTCCTCAAGAAGTTCTTTTTGATTTTTACCCCAGAGGGGAAGATAAGCTTTTGTCTTCACTTCTCGGCAGACCCTTTCCACCCAATCTCGATGCTCCTGGAGATCAATATCGCCAAAGACCCCTGCTTTTACTCCTTTTTCTTTGAGCTTCAAAACTGCTTTCTTAAATTCTTCTTCGTAGGTCTCCCAGGTGCATCTTTGCTGAAGAAGAGGAATATTTAAGGCCTCTGACTGAGCCTGAATCAACTTTGAATTTAAGCCATGTGACCTCGACCTTTCTCCATCTTCAGTAACCATATTGAGAAGATAGAAAATTTGAAAACCCTTTGAGATTGCCTGATGGAGAGCAAAACTACTTTCCTTTCCTCCACTCCAGGAGACAAAGGCCTTTATATCAGTATCGCTCATCATAACAGTACCCACACACTTTGCAATGGGAAGTTTGGGGAAGAAAGCCGGTTCCACATCCGCTACATCTTTTCTCATTTTCCTTTGCTGGCGGAACATCCCCTACTACATCTCGATAAATCTTGTAGTAATAAAAATGCTCCTCACTCCTGAACCTTACTGGAAGCCTCTGGGCTTTTTCAAATTCTCTATCTGAAATCTTAGAGGTGAGAATCTCCCTTAATTTACTGAATCCTGAGCCAGATTCTATCGGCACCTTTTTTCTCCAGATAATTTCTCTTGGTAAGGGATCTTCAAAGGCTTTACGCAAAATCCACTTCCCCCAAATTTCACCTTTTTCTCTCTTCAGCTTTAAATTCGGGGGAACGGAGAGAGCAAATTTTATGAATTTTTTATTCAGATAAGGCTGCCTTATTTTAATTCCTAAAAACTTGCCAAGTTTATTGGAGGAAAAATGCATTAAAGAAGCAACCGCAGGAAGATATTCCTTTAAGTTAAGATGATGCATATAGGAATAGCCAGCAAAGAGTTCATCCGCCCCATCTCCCGTCATAACAGTTTTTATCCGCTGCTGCTTAGCCATTTTCAGGCCAAAGAATATGGCGAGATCATTGGGAATTACCGGATCAAAGGTCTTAAGAATCTTTATTACTTTTGGAATTGCTTTAATCGCCTCCTCTATTTCAACCCTTTCTCGGTACCACTCTATATTAATAAATTTAGCAACCTTTTCTGCATATTTTCGATCTTCTCCAGAGTTCTCCAGGGTAACGGTAATTCCTTTTATTTTTGGGGCTAAAGAGGCTAAGATGGCAGAATCAAGTCCACCGGAAAGAAGTAACCCCTCGGCTAAATTCTCACCAACCGCCTTTGATAGTTCCTTCTTCAAATTCTCTTCCATAATATTTTTCTAAAGGCTTGAAGTAATTTTTGATTCTCCTCTCTGCTTTTCACTGCCACGCGAATAAATGAATTATTAAGTCCTCGGATATTACTACAGTCACGAATTAGAATCCCTTTCTTAAGTAATTTTTTCTGAAGGTGAGAAGCGGAATTTTCTCTCCCCTTCACCTCATTCCTCCCCCTCAAGGGGGGAGGAGATAGGTGGGGGCGTATCTTAATGAGGATAAAGTTTGTTTTTGATGGAAATGGTTTTAGCTTAGAAATCCTAGCCAGCCCATTAAAGAGAAAGAGCCTTTCCTTTTCCATAAATTCCCTGCTTTTCTTAATAAATTTACTATTTTTTAAAAGAGAGATGCCGGCAATCTGGGCTAAACTGTTTACTGACCAGGACGCTCTGATCTCATTTAATCTCTGGATTAACAATCTATTTCCTATGCCATAACCGAGCCGCAGCCCTGGAATGGCAAAGAACTTTGTGAATGACCTTAAGATAAAAAGATTTCTACTAACGGCCTTTTTTAGACTTTGCTCCTCCTGGTAGTCAATAAAGGATTCATCAAGGAAAAGAAAAATATTTCTCCTTTTGGTCAATCTTACTATCTCCATCAGTTCCTCGCGAGGGAAAATGGTTCCGGTAGGGTTATTGGGATTACAGAGAAAGATAGCATCTATCCCCTTTATATACCCGAGAAATTTCCTTAATTCAAACGAAAAATTATTTTTTTCTTTGAGAGGGAAAAATCTTATTTTGCTTCTCTGTATTCTTAAAGCCTTTTCATATTCGGAAAATGTGGGTATCAGGATTAAAACCTTCTTAGGGATAAATGCCTGAACAAAAAGATAGATCAAGGGCGTAGAACCATTTTCAACAATTATCCTTCGGCAATCAACATCGAGATATCGGGATATCTCTTCTCTTAATAACTTGCATTCTGGATCAGGGTAATGAAGAATCTCAGAGAGATTTCTTTTAATCTGCTTCTTTAACCGGGCAGGTAAACCCAGAGGATTGATATTAGCAGAAAAGTCAACAATCTCCTTGGGAGGAATTCCAAACTCTTCTGCTGCCTGCCTGATATTGCCTCCGTGAGGCCAATTTTTCATTTTTATGTAGTGGTCAACCTTGGTTGACAGCCGAGTAAACTCGGCCACTACGAACTATTACCGAGGATGATTATTAGAAGAGCGACAACTTCAACAATTTCATTTATTGCTCCCAAATTATCCCCGGTAATTCCCCCAATTCTTCCTTTGAAGATTACCAAAAGAAGAAATGTTGCCGATAGGAGTCCCCCTAAGAGATAAAAAAAGGAAAATTTGATAAGAAGCAAGCCGAGCACGGTTATCAATAGAGAAGTAAGAAGTATCTCTCTTCTCCCACTATTTTCGACAAATATTCTCCCCAGACCTTCCTCCTTAGCATAAGGAAGGAAAGCTGCCGCCAGGACCATTGCCCAGCGACCTAAAGCAGGAACAAGAAGTAGGGCATGATTACGAAGGGTAAATGGCAATTGATATAGGAAAAGATATTTTGCTCCTAAGAGAAGAATTAATGCAATCGCGCCTTTTGCCCCAATATTGCTATCCGCCATAATCCTTAAGATTTCCTCTTTGTCTTTACCTCCGGAAAGACCATCGACGGTATCGGCAAGACCATCCAGATGAAGAGCACTTGTAATACCGATCCAGACGAGTAGGAGCAGCAGATTAAGGGTAAGAATGGGAAGGAATTTTCTCAGAGAGATGGCAATCAACATCAATATCCCACCAATAAAAAGACCAACAAGAGGAAAGAAAATTACAGAACCAGCTAAATCTTTCTCCTCTATTTTTATTCCTTTAGGTATCGGAATAATGGTTAAAAATTGGAGTGCCGCCAAAAAACTTTTCATAATTTTTCTGATACTCCTGCCTCCTCAAAACTTGCCATCTGGTTCAAAATCTTGACTCCGGCCTCGATAATATTAATCGCAAGGGCTGCCCCTGTCCCCTCTCCTAATCTCATCTTAAGATCAAACATTGGTCTTTGGTCCATTTCCCTCAGAGCAATGTTATGACCAATTTCCACCGATTTATGGGAAGCAAACAGGTAATCCTTAACAAGAGGAGCCAGTTGAGTGGCAACGAGGGCACTAACAGTAGAAATAAAACCATCGATCACTACCGGAACCTTATTGGCAGCCGCGACAAGAACAACACCGGCCAATCCTCCAATCTCATAGCCTCCGACCTTAGCTAAAATATCTATCGGGTCGGTGGGATCAGGTCTATTTACCCTTAGCGCTCTTTTTATCACTTCAATCTTATTTCTCAACTGTGTATCATCAATTCCTGTCCCCCGACCGGTAACATCCTTTACTCTTGCCTTGGTAATTGCGGCGAGGATAGCACTGACGGCGGTGGTATTTCCAATGCCCATATCACCAATTCCGGCAATATCAATACCATTCTTTTCAAGTTCTTCTTCAAAGACCTCTACCCCCGCTAAGATCGAGCTCAGTGCCTCTTTTTTAGTCATCGCTGGTCCCTTTGCCATATTCCCTGTTCCATAATTTATCTTTCTATCCTTGAAATTTTCGAATTTTGATTTCGGGGTACTCATACTGCGTATGGGTTGTTTGATTTTTTCTGCTACCCCCATATCTACCACTACCACCCTTGCTCCGACATGGCGGGCCAATACATTGATGCCGGCTCCTCCCGATAAAAAATTGTAGACCATCTGTGCGGTAACCTCAACAGGATAGGCGCTCACTCCTTCCTCAGCAACGCCATGGTCAGCAGCAAAGGTGAAGATTACTTTCTTTTCCAGTGAAGGATTGTTTTTCCTGGTGATGCCTGTGATTCTCTTAGCAAATTCTTCCAATCTTCCCAGACTCCCGATAGGCTTGGTAAGACTATCCAATCTCTTCTGCGTTTCCTGCATAAATCTCTCGTCAACCGGCTTGATTCTTTTAATTATCCCCCTGATCCTTTCCATTTCTTTCCCCTCCCTTTCAACTTAATTGGTATTCCCGCCACCACAAAATATACCTCATCCGCTCTTTCTGCCACTATCTGATTAGCAGAGCCTGCTAAATCCCTGAATCTTCTGGCTAATTCATTATTGGGAACAACCCCATCGCCTACTTCATTGGAAACAATAATCGTGGTGTATTTTGCTTTGCGTAATAATTTTACTATCTCTCTTACCTCTTTTAAGATTTTTCCTTCGGCCTCATCAGAGAGAAGAAGGTTGGAGATAAAAAGGGTTAAACAGTCAATAATCAAAAGATGGCAAAAAGATTCTTTGATTCTTCTGATCACTTTCAGAATATTTTTCTCCTCGGCAATTGTCTTCCAATCCCTGGGACGGTTCTCTTGATGGATTTTTACTCTTTCAGCCATCTCCTTATCTTTGGGTAAACCGGTAGCTAAAAAAATTACCTTTTTCCCAAAACCCCTGGCTAATTTTAAGGCAAACTTACTCTTACCGCTTCTCACACCACCGGTGATAAAGATTACTTTACCCATAATAAAACAAAGCCGAGTAAACTCGGCAACTACAGATTATTGTAGTAGCAAAGTTCACTTTGCCTACTCCTAAATAAAAAGCCCTTGACAAAAGTTATTATGTCAAGGGCTGCACCCTGATTTCTTTGCCCTTTTTTCTTCAGTCCGCCATCTGGCGAATCTGAAGGCCACTCTTTTCTTTCCGCGAAGAAAAAAGAAGTTTTATCCAGGCAGGTCTTCTGACTCGAAACTCAAACCTACTTGCTCACCTTCCCATCCACCTGAGGCAGACAGTGGTATTTTGAGCTTTCGTCGTTTCTCACAGCGTCGGGAGCGTGTCCGCTTTAATTTGACACAAAGTGTCATTCCGCGTCCGCCACCGAACCAATGGCGGACGAGGAATCTCTACGGACTTCCCTTAACCTGGACATTCTAATTATACAATCTTCCTTTACAAAATGTCAACAATCCTTTGATTTTCTCCTGAAAATATGTTATCTTCAAATGGGAGAAGAGAATGCAATCGGATATCAAAATTTTAGAGGTAGAGACCACCTTCACTCCTTTGAAGTTCCGCACACCCTTAAAATTTGGTGCGGTGGTGATCAAGGAGACAGTTTACAGTCAGGTCAGGGTGAAGGTGGAGAACCACCGGGGAGAAATAGCCGAGGGCTTTGGCGGAATTCTTCTTTCCGATGGCTGGGCCTGGCCAAGTAAGGTCGTTGAGCATCACCAGAGGGAAAGAACAATGAAGGAGGTAACAGAAGAGCTTTGCCGACTCTTTGCCTCATCTAAAGATTTCGGCCATCCGATTCAAATCTTCTTTAACTTAGAAGAGGAATTTAAGAGGATAAATAAAGAGGTCTATCATAGAATGAACATCGAGGAAGGAATGCCATTTTTAGGCGTCCTTCTCTGTGCCTCCCCGATTGATGCCGCCCTTCATGATGCCTTCGGTAATGTCAATGAAATCTCCAGTTATAATGGATACGGAAGAGAATTTATGCCAGACCTCTCCCCCTGGTTAGGAGAGGAATTTAAAGGAAGGTATATCGCCGATTACCTCAGGAAAGAATATCTTCCCCGGATTCCGGTCTTCCATTTAGTGGGAGGGTTAGATAAATTGAGAAAGAGCGAGGTTGATAAAAATGATATCCCCGCCGATGGTCTACCCAATTCCTTAGAGGAATGGATAGAAAGGGATGGGCTTACCTGCTTGAAGATTAAATTGAAAGGAAATGACCTCAATTGGGATGTCGACCGGGTCTTAGAGATAGTGAAGGTCTCGCATGAGATGAAAATCTCCAAAAATAGAGGTGAACTCTATTTTAGTGCCGACACCAATGAGCAATGCGAGAATCCCGAATATCTTATTGAAATGCTC
>DAOWFY010000167.1 GCA_030637775.1 bacterium
AATACCGATCGCCAAGAGTGAGAGGCTAAAAAAGGAATATGGCTGTTGTTTAGAATCTCTAATCACCGACCATAAATTGGAGATCCCGCTCATAGACAGTATGGGAAGAGCTTTTTCCAAAACAGGACTTACTTCTGTTGCCGAAATTATTGAGCCCAGAATGGAAGAAATCTTCCTTTTAACAAAGCGGATCTTAAATAGAAGTGGCTACAGTAGCCTCATCGGAGCCGGAGTTGTCCTTACCGGAGGAACCTCCCTCTTAAAAGGAATCAAGGAATTGGGGGAGAAAATTTTTAAGATGCCGGTGCGGATTGGAAGACCACGTGATATTATAGGGTTTGAGAAGAGTATCTACAATCCAATCTTCTCGGCTGCCGTAGGTCTTCTTCAGTATGGACTGAGGAGGAGAGAGGCAACGGAACATATTCCTCGCTTCCCTCAGAACAATCCTTTAGTAAGATTCTATAAAAAGGTAAGAAGAGCATTTAGTGATTTCTTCTGATGTTAAAGATAAAGGTAGATGAGGGGTTCGATAGGTTTGTAAAAATAAAGGTTGTGGGCATTGGTGGCGGTGGATGCAATGCCGTGGGAAGAATGACACCTTCGCTTTCGGGAGTAGACCTTATTGGAATTAATACCGATACCCAGGCATTAGCAAACTGCAATGTTCCCATTAAACTCCAGATTGGACAGCGGATCACCGAGGGCTTGGGTTCAGGAGGAGACCCCGAGAAGGGCAAATTTGCCGCAAACGAAGATAAGGAGCAGATTGCCAAACTCCTCAAGGGGGTAAATATCTGCTTTTTGGCAGTTGGATTGGGAGGGGGAACCGGCACTGGCGCTTCACCAGTCATTGCTAAAATTGCTCGCGAGCAGGGTGCGATCACGGTAGCGGTGGTGACAACACCATTTGCCTTTGAAGGAGCAAAGCGGACGAATCGGGCTGAGCAAGGATTGATTGAATTAAAAGACAATACCGATACCCTGATTCATATTCCCAACGAAAAACTGTTTGAGGTTGTGGACAGGAAAACCACAATTCTTGATGCCTTTAAAAAAATTGATGACATCTTAAGTCAGGGCGTTTCCTCCATTGTTGAACTGATTACCCAGCCCGGGGTAATTAATTTGGACTTTGCCGATATCAGAGCGGTGATGGAGAATGGAGGAGAAAGCATTATGGGCGTTAGCAAAGGTAAAGGGCCAGAAAGGGCAGTAAATGCAGCCAAGGAGGCTATTACCAACCGTCTTTTAGAAGGAAAAGATATTGGTAGTGCCAAAAATATCTTGGTAAGCATTACCGGTAGTTCTGATCTTACCCTGCATGAAGTGAAGGATGCAGTGAGAACCATCAATAACAGCCTGCCTTCCCTTTCCCATAGTATCTTCGGGGCGGTGGTCGATGAGAAATTAGAAGATGAGGTAAAGATTACCGTTATTGCTACTGGACTATCTGAGAAGAAAGAGTTTCCTCTTCCTCCCCAGAAAAGAGCACGTGCCAAAAAGGAAAAGAAAGAGCCAACCCTCTTTGATGCCGTAGAGACAACCATAATTGAGGGAGAAAATATCGATACTCCAACCTTTATCAGAAAGAGACAGAAAGACAGAAGGAAAACAGAAGAAGGCTAAGGGTGGATATTTACTCTCTGCTGAACAAAAGATTCATTTGTCCATTTTGTAAGAAGCAGCATTGGATACCCACCAAGGAGGTAGTCAGCAAAAAAGGAGCAATTCTTCTCCTACCTTTTCTCCTCTCACGCTTAATAAAGAAAAAGAGGATTTTAATTCTAAGCGATAATATAACCTATAGAATAGCTGCCGAGAAATGTGAGAAAATTCTAAAAGAGAAATTTAAGGTATCCTCCCTCATTCTTTTTCCCCAAGGAGGCAAGAGGGTTTATGCGGAAGAAAAATATTTACCGGCGATAGTAAAAAGATTACGGAATAAAGATGCGATTCTTATTGTGGGAACGGGCAGCATTACCGATATGGGAAAGTATGCCGCTCATCAATTAAGGATACCGGTGATAAGCGTTCCCACCGCTCCTTCAATGAATGGCTTTACCTCGTCGGTAGCAGCCTTTCTCTCAAAAGGATTAAAGCTAACCCTACCGGTAAAACCAGCCCTTGGCGTCTTGACCGATATTGATCTCGTCTCTAATGCCCCTTTAGATTTGATCAGGGCAGGATTTGCCGATAGTTTAGCCAAATCCTTTGCTAACAGCGATTGGAAAATCTCCTCTTTTATCACCGGAGAAGATTTTTGCCCTCTTCCTTTAAAAATAACTACCGCGGCAGAAAAGAGGTATATCAATAAAGGTGAGGAACTTATTAAAAGAGATCGGAAAGTAATCTCTCGTCTGATGGAGGGATTAACCTCAGGAGGTTTTTCTATGGTTATTGCCGGCAAATCCTCTCCCTCCTCTGGGGGAGAGCATCTCCTCTCCCATTTCCTGGATGTGGAGGCGCATCAACAGGGAAGAGAACCATTTTCCTACCATGGTTTACAGGTCGGGTTGGGAATCATAGTTTCTTCCCATATTTATCAAAGGTTAAAGAATTTTTCTGCAAAGGATGTAGAAAAGGCACTTTCCCATAGAGATATTGATTATGAGCAAGCGATAAAATTCCTTGGCAGGGACGCTTCTTTAATCAAGAAGGAATTTAAGAAGAAGATTCCTATCTTAAAGGAACTGCCGCAGAAATTGCCTCCCTTATGGGAGCAGATTAAAGAAGAGGTTTTTCCCCTGGTCTATCCTCCAAGAAAGATAAAAGAATATCTAAGAAAAGCAAAATGCCCTTTACGTTTTGAGGAGATTGGTGTAAATAAAGAATTAGCCTATAGAACAATAATGTATGCTCGTTACGTCAGGGGAAGGTTGACCATTTTGGACATTGCCGATGAATTGGGCACACTAAAAGAGATTGCGGAAAGTTTTATAAAATAAAAAAACTAAATAATGGTGAAGGTTATTGCTCACCGGGGGTTTTCAGGAAAGTTTCCAGAAAATACGGTATTAGCTTTTCAGAAAGCGGTTGAACTTAACGTGGATGAAATTGAATTTGATGTAAAAATCACTAAAGATAACAAACTCGTTCTCCTCCATGATGAGACGGTAGATAGAACAACAAATGGAAAAGGGAAAGTTTCCGAGATGAATTTAAGAGAGATTAAGGAATTAGATGCAGGTTCCTGGTTTAATCCTGAATATAAAGGAACTACAATTCCTACTTTTGAAGAAGCGTTGAAAAATATTCCTGAAGCAGTGGAATTGAATATCCACGCTTTAGCAGATTCTCAAGTTACTGAGCAGATTATCTTTTATCTCAATAAATACAAAAGAGTTAAAAGTGCTTATATTGCTATTGATGCCAGTCAGATTCCATTAGCCAGGAAACTATGTCCTGAAATTCGGCTCTGCAATATGCATCGTCAAACCTCGCCTAACAAATATATTATAGGCACTCCTTATCTTGAAGAAACAAGGAGATTAAATTGTCCGATACTCCAATTTTCCACTCCTGCTCATGAAGTAACGGAAGATTTAATTAAAAAAGCGCACAGCTATCATCTATTTGTAAATGTTTTCTATGCGGACAGAAAAGAAGAAATGGAAAAATTAATTAAGTATAAGACAGATGCAATTTTAACAAATTATCCTGATATTCTTATCTCGGTGAAGCGTAGACAAGATAGAAATGAACAGAAGGCAGCATTTCTTTGACTGTGTAAATTTTGTTCCTGGTGCCCGTCCTTTATTAGGGCAAACGCTGTGGCTTATGCCGGGAGTAAAAGAATCATGGCTAAAAGAAGGTATTACTCAGAGAGAAATTGACCAACTTATAGCACGCACTGATGATTGTCTTCGGAATCTTGGCATAGCAACTCATGTTTATCCTCCATTATCTCAGCAAGTCATTGAGGAAACAAAGAGATATTGGGTTCGTATCAATGAATTTGGAGCAACGGAGAAATTTATCAAGGGGTTATATGCAACAAGAGGTGTTATTATTGAACATCCAGTAAAAAATAAAGAGGATTGGCAGAAACTCAAACCTCGCTTTACCTATTGCTCCGAGAGATTTACTAAGGATTGGAAGGAAAAAGCATATGGTTTTCTGGAGGAAGGTTTTGGTCTCCAGCTCAGTTGCCATGGATTTTATGGTTTCTCGCGAGAACTCCTTGGTGATGAAAATCTTTGCCTATACTATTACGAAAATCCAGAATTAGTACACGATATAAATGAAACCTACTGTCGCCTCCTGCTTAATATTGCTGATAGAATAGAGAAGGAAGGAATAAAATTAGATTCTGTCTATTTCTGGGAAGACCTGGCTGGTAAAACGGGTCCTATATTTGGTCCAAAGCAGTTTAAAGAATTTCTGTATCCTTACTACAGAGTTGTCACTCAACGATTTCGTCAATTGGGAGCCTACCATTTTATGGTAGATTCCGATGGCAATGTGGAGATTTTCATTCCATTATTTATGGAGACGGGAATAAATAGTCTTTTCCCATTTGAATGTCAAGCCGGGATGGATATTGTAAAGATAAGAAAGAAATATCCCCATTTGGTCATGAGTGGTGGTTTGGATAAACGGGTCTTTGTTAGAGATAAAACTGCTATTGATAAAGAACTGGAGTATAGATTGCCACCGATGATTAAATCAGGTGGTTATATATCATCGATTGATCACCGAGTTTTACTTGGGACTACTTTTAAGAGTTTTTCTTACTATATTAATCGAGTTGCAGATATGTTTGGAATAGGAGAAAAAAATGAGTAGATTGGTGAAAGTAGCAACGGTTCAGCCTCCTATTCCAAAAGGAGAGAAAGGAGGTGTAGTAACCAATAAAGAAATGGTTCGAAGAGGATTAACTCTTTTAGAAAGTGCTGGGAAGGAGAAAGTAGATATTACCTGTTTGCCAGAAATATTTAATGTGCTCGGACTTTCTCTTGAAGAATCCCTGAAGAAAGCATCTAATCCGGAACTGCTTTGCCTGAAAATTTCCAGAATAGCAAGAGAATATCGTATGTATATTGTCTATCCCACATTAGAAAAAAGAAAGGAGGAGTTTTATATCTCGGCAAACATTATAGATAGAGAAGGAAAAATAGCAGGTAAATACGACAAGGCTCATCTTACCCGAGCCGAGAAAAGAAATTATGGTGCCACTCCTGGAAATAATTACCCGGTATTCAAGACCAACTTTGGCAAGATTGGTGTCATGATTTGCTATGATTGCTACTTCTCTGAAGTAGCCCGAATTTTAACCCTAAACGGTGCAGAAATTATTTTCTATCCTTCTCTCCAAAGGCATTTTAGCGAGGTTTATTTTGAAATTCAAACCAGAGCCAGGGCATTAGACCATTCCGTCTATATAGTACGTTCCAGTTATGGAGTTGAAGAAAGCCATCTATGGTTTCCCGGAATGATATTGGGAAGAAGTTGTATAATTGACAGAGATGGAACGATTATTGCCGACCTTGGACATAAATAGGTTATCTTACAAAAGAAATAGATTTAGACAAACCAAGGCTAATGGAAGGTCCTGGCGGAGAAGGCAAGGTAGACATCGGGAAGTTTATACTTGAAGATAGAAGACCAGAAACCTATAAAGATATATCCGAGTAATTTAAATGATTATTGGCATAGATCTACATGGAACTCTTCTAAATAAAGATTGGTCTATTGCGAAGAATCTGGTAGAACCCATGAATGAAGCTTTAGCCAAGTTAAATGAAAAAACAAAGATTTATACCTGCACCGGAAATGACCTTTCCTTTGTTAAGACTCATATCCCCTCCTCCATCCAGAAATATTTTGCAGGCTATGTGCTAGAAACCGGATGTGTAATAAGCGATAAGGAGAAGGAGGAAATAATAACTACATAAGGAAGAAAGAAAAAGAATAAAGGATTTGGAAAAAAGACTAAAAGCAAACAAATTTCCTTTTGATTTTATGGGAAAAAGATTAAGCAGTATCACCATGTTTACCAAGAATCCCAAAGGACTTTATGCAGAAATTAATAACTTTTTGAAGAAAGAAAAGGTTGGTGGAGTGGATTTTTTCTGGTCGGATGTGGCGGTAGATATCGTTCCTTCTGGTTACAACAAATATACCGGCTTAATGAGATTTGTAAATGGAGATGCGAAGGTGGGAGCGATTGCTGACTCAATGAATGATGTTTCTCTTCTCGCCGGTGTCAACTATGGGTTTATCCCCCATAATGCACCAGAGGAGTTACTAACCTGTATTGAAAGGAAGGGAAAGCGCTTAATAAATATAAAAGAAGTTTCCCGTCTGGATTCATCTTGCATAGTCCAAGCAGATAGAGAAAGGACAGAAGCGGTAATAGAAATTTTAAATCTTATCGAGAAGTTAATTTAATGAAAAGTATATTAATTACTGCTCATCGGGGTCTAAGTTCTCTCTATCCAGAAAACACATTGATTAGTTTTAAAGAAGCGGCTAAACTTGGAGTGGATCTGATAGAATTGGATGTTCGTCAAACAAAGGATAGAAAATTAGTGATAATCCATGATGATTCTATTGACAGAACAACGGAGGGAAAAGGGAAAGTGTGCCAGCTTACATTAAAAGAGATAAAAAGATATAGTGCAGGAAGATGGTTTTCGAAAAAGTTTAAAGAAGAAAGGATTCCTACCTTATCAGAGGCTTTCGAAGTGATAGAAAAAAGAGCAAAAATCTTAATAGAGATAAAAGAGCCGGGTATAGAAGAAGGTCTGATTAATTTAATAAAAAGGTATCCGATAGCAAATAACGCTATCTGTGGCTCCTTTTATTTAGAAAGCATAATCAGAATAAGAAAATTACAGCCATCTATTCCCACTGCCTTCATTACAAACTCTCTTAATTTAGAAAGAATGAAAAAGCCTTTGCTAAGAGAAGGTATCAATATAGTGGCGATAGACTTTAATCATTTATCATTACCATTATTAAAAAATTGCCATAGTTATGGATTTGTAGTAAATGCCTGGACAATAAATGAAGAAAAGGATATGAAGAAATTTTTAAAGATGGGGATAGACATCATAACCAGCAATTATCCGCAGAGACTAAAAAGATTATTAAAGGAGGACACTTATGTTACCAACCATTGATCTATGCGGTAAGGAAATTACCAGACTGATCTGTGGGGGGAATCCATTCTCCGGTTTTTCCCATGTCAGCGAGGAAATGGATTTTGAGATGATTTCCTACTACACTATGCCTAAACTGCAGGAAGCTCTGATAGAATGCTGGAAGAATGGTATCAACACCTTCCAATCCCGGGGTGACCGGCACCAGATGCGGATGTACCTTGAGCACCGAGAAAGTGGTGGACAGATGCAATGGATTGCACAAACGGCTTCCGAGTTCGCTGATATCCGGTCAAATATCCGGGAGATTGTAAAGTACAAACCGATTGCTATTTACCATCATGGTACCCATACCGATAACTCCTGGCATGCGGGTAAGATTGACATCGTGGCGGACATTGTAAAAGCTATTAAAGATGCGGGATTGCCGGCCGGAATCGGCTCGCATATTCCGGAGGTCATTGAGTATGCGGAAGAGAAGGGCTGGGAGACAGATTTCTATATGTGCTGTTTCTATGACTTAGCGCGTGGCTATAAGGCAGCGGTGGCCACCGACCAAGATGCGTATGCTAAGGACCAATTTCCTGAGTCTGACCCGGAGCGAATGACGGTGGTGATGCGTCAGGTGTCTAAACCCTGTTTAGGTTTTAAGATTATGGCGGCCAGCCGTAACTGTGAGACGCCCAAGGATACAAAGGCTACCTTTCAATATGCTTTTAATCATATCAAATCCACTGATGCGGTGGTGGTGGGTATGTTCCAAAAGCACAAGAACCAAATTGCAGAAAATGCCCGTATCGTCAGTGAATTGTTAAACAAATGATAATAAAGAGAGAGCCGGATGAGATGCTCAGTTATTTGGAGGATAGCTCCAACTTCCAAAAGGGCAAGAGTGAGGCTCTTTATATCCCGGAGGATGAAAAAGAGGTAATAGAGGCAATAGCCGAATGTGCTGATAAAAGGATTCCTCTAACCATCTCGGCCGGGGGAACGGGAACGGTTGGAGGAAGAATCCCTCTGGAGGGAGCAATCCTTTCCGTAGAAAAATTAAATAAGATTATTTCCCTGGACAAAAGGGGAAAAAAGGCAATTTTGCAGGCGGGAGTGGTGATTGATGATTTTTTAAAGATTTTAAAAACTCAAAATCTCTTTTACCCGCCCTTCCCTACCGAAAGAACCGCTTTTATCGGTGGAAATGTCTCCACCAATGCCTCCGGAGAATATAGTTATCGCTTCGGTTCAACCAGAGGCTATGTGAGGGAAATAAAGGTTATTCTCTCCACTGGAGAAACCCTAGAGATAGAGAGAGGTAAATATTTTGCCGACAAGGATAGGTATCTGCCGATAGGTGATAAAAAAATAAAGGTTCCTTCTTATATCACTCCCTCTATTAAATGTTCCGCCGGCTATTTTTCCCAATCAGGGATGGATTTGATCGATCTATTTATTGGTTCAGAGGGAACTTTGGGAATGATTACCGAGGTAGAGGTAAAACTGATTCCTGCCCTTTCTTCTCCATTTATAATGATCATCTTCTTTAAAAAGAATGAAATCCTGAAATTTATCTCCGAGGTTAAGGGAGATAAAAAATTGAATCCTCTCTCCTTAGAATATTTTGACAAACGGAGTCTGGACTTTCTAAAAAAGGACTTTCCCAATATACCGGATGTTAGTAGAGAGGCTCTTTACATAGAACAAGAAGAAAGCGAAAATATTTTAGAGGAATGGGTAAAGCTGATAGAAAAATATGAGGTGATTGATACCTGGATAAGTCAGGACAGAAGAACCTATGAGAAACTTATTAATTTCCGCCACAAACTCCCCGAGAATATCAATGACTATTTTAAGAAGATTAGATCAACCAAAATAGCCCTGGATATTGCCGTTCCGCAAGAGCATTTTAGAGAACTTTTTGACTTTTACCAAACTTTAAGGTTAAATAACCCTCGGATTGAGACCGTCCTCTTTGGTCATATTGGAGAAAATCATCTCCATTTTAATTTCTTTCCCCGGGATGAAAAAGAGAGGGAAAAAGTCGCCAAGATCTGTGAAGAGGCAATTAAAAAGGGGATAAACTTAGGAGGAACCATCTCAGCCGAGCATGGCATTGGCAAGTTAAAGCATAAATACTTAGAGTCAATGTATGGAAAAGAAGGAGTTGGTGAGATGGCAAGGATAAAAAAGGAACTTGACCCCTATTGCATTTTCGGTTTAGACAATATTTTTCCTAAAAGGTTGCTTATGTGAAGGGAGGCGAAGCATGGCAGAGAAATTGAGACTATTAAAGAGGAAGGAATATCAAAAGACAATGAGGTTCTTAGAAAATGCCTACGGACATTCCTATAATTATTTCGCTTACGCCTGTCCGGCTGTCTGGGGAGAGGACATCTGGTCTCCGGAGGATATCTCAATAATTATAAAAGATGACAAAATACTTAGTTTAGTCAGACTTTTTCCTCTGAACTTAATTGTAGGAGAAAAAAAGATTAAGACCGGTGGTATTGGGGGAGTAGCTACCGACGCAGAGAGCAGAGGAAAGGGCTATATGGGTAAACTTTTGAATTATAATATCAAAAGGATGAAGGAAGAGAGCTATTGTCTCTCAGTTCTTGGAGGAGACAGGTACAGATATGGAAACTTTGGCTGGGAATATGGGGGAAGACAAATCAACTTGAATATCAGCCGCCGCTCCTTAAGCAAGACGGGAATAAAACCAGCGACTGAAGTTAAGCGTTACCAGGGAGAAGAAGATATACTGAAAAAAATTATCGAGGTGCATGAGAAAGAGCCTTTAAGGGTAGAAAGAACAAAAAGGGGCTATCAACTTCTTTACCAAAAAATAGGCACTGCCCTTTATTGGGCGGAAAGCAAAGGAAATTTTGCTTACATCGACCTTTCTGGAGAAAGTCAGGCTAACCAGGTAATAGAATGGGGAGGAGATGAAAGAATCATTTCTTCTATTGCCTCCTATCTTTTAAACCGCTTTGGCTCCTCGGCGATGACCTTCCCTGTTCCCGTAAGCAAAAAATTTCCTAAAATCTTATTTGAACTATCGGCTGGCTGGTCTTTAACCATTGTCAATTCGGTTAAAATCATTAATCTGAAGAAAACCTTAAAAGGCTTTCTACCCCAGATCGAGGAAAGATGGGGCAGTAATGAGAAAGAGGAAATAACCTTTCAGATAAAAGAAAGTAAAGAGGCCGTCACCCTCCTCTTGGGCAAAAAGGCCTCGATAGAAGAGGGGAAGGGCAAAAACCTCGTCTCCCTTTCCGAGAAAGATATGGCCGGACTTTTCTTCAATTTTATTCCGGCAAGATGCTTCTCATTGGGCAGGCCCACCCTTCTCTTAAACAAAATCTTCCCCCTTGACTTTTACATCTGGCCTTTAGACTATATTTAAGGAGGTCCACAAATGAAGTTTGGAATCTGTAATGAGATGTTCAAAGGATGGGGTTTTGAGAAAATTGTTAATTATGTGGCTCAACTGGGCTATGAGGGAATTGAGATTGCTCCCTTTACTTTAGCCGAGAGCGTTGAGGATATTTCTGCTTTGGAGAGAAAAAATATTCTCTCTTTAGCAGAGAAAAATAACTTAGAAATTATTGGCCTTCACTGGCTCTTAGCCTCACCAAAAGGTTTAAGTTTAAGCTCTCCGGATAAGAAAATTCGCGAGAAAACGACTGGCTACCTGAAGGATTTAATCAACTTCTGTGCCGATTTAGGCGGTAAATTGATGGTCTTTGGCTCTCCCAAACAAAGGAATATCCTCCCCTCCTCTACCTATAAAGAAACCTATAATTATGTACGAGATGGATTTCTTGAAATTGTTCCTCTGGCAAAGGAGAGAGAAATTACCATTGCTTTAGAGCCCTTAACCAAAAAGGAGACTAACTTTATCAATACTGCCGAGGAAGCAATGAAGATGATCAAGGAGATCAACCATCCTCATTTCAGACTCCATCTGGATGTGAAGGCAATGAGTGACGAAGAGAAATCTATTCCAGAGATTATTGAATTATCCAAAGATTATCTTTCCCATTTCCATGCCAATGATCCTAATCTCCTGGGTCCAGGCTTTGGCAAGGTTGCTTACGAACCGATTAGAAAGGTTTTAGAGAAGATAGGGTATAACGGATACCTTTCCGTAGAGGTCTTTGATTTTAGCCCCGGCCCAGAGGTTATTGCTAAAAAGAGTATTGAATACTTGAAGAGAATTTTTCAATAGCCTGAAGAAAGCATATAAAATAGAGCGGCAAAACAAAAAATTAGGCAAGGTGAAGGGAATAAATCTACCCAATATCTGGAAAGAAGGGCAGCTTTTTGCCTCTTCCGGTTTGGAAGGAAGGACTGACTGGTACCACCCTTTTGTAGCCAGCACATTATTTTCTCCTGGCGCCCTTCTTTTTCATACCTATCCAGAAAGGAAACTTATTTTCTCAGGGAAAAAGATAAAAAATAAGAAAGAGGATATCGTCACCTCTGATTTCGTTTTCTTTTCTCGGCCTTTTCTTTCTTATCTTTTCCTTGATAAAGATACCATAATTGGTCAGTCCCATTCCTCAATTATTCCTGAAGTCTCCTCTGGAGAAGGAATCAAGGAAAGGAGGGAGGGAAATAGCATCTTTCAATTTGCTTCTCAAAGCTATACCGTATTACTTTGGAAAAAGAGTCAAAAGAAGGTTAAATTTACCTATGCCTTTGACTCAAAAAATATTGAAAATGCTTTGAGCAAAGCGAAAAAAGGATTGAAGGTAGATTTCATCTTAAAAAAGAAGAAAAAATTATCCTTCTTTAAGAGATTGACTCGCTTAAAATTTCCTCGGCCCATTTTAGAAAGAACATATTACAAAGCATTTTCTGTGCTTAAGGTCAATATTGAATCTCCGCAGGGAAAGATAAAACATATCTGGACCACACCCGACCGTTTTCCTCATAAGGATATGTGGTTCTGGGATTCTGCCTTTCACGCTTTAGGAAACAGATATATCTCTTCTACTTTGGCTGAAGATAGTATTAAAGCAGTTCTTCAACTTCAAAGAAAGGATGGTTTTGTTGCTTTTCAAATGAATCCTGAGAAAAAAAGAGCATCTGAAGAATATACTCAACCTCCACTTCTTGCCTGGGCAAGTTATAATCTTTATTGCCATAGCAAAAACAAGACGTTCTTAAGATATGTTTATCCCAGACTCAAAAAATATCTTCTCTGGCTTTACCGAAATAGAGATAAAAATAAAGATGGACTTTTAGAATGGAAGATAAGTCCCTCGGCAGTTTGCAAAGGTGGAGAGACAGGAATGGATAATTCTCCTCGTTTTGACCGCTTAAACCCTGGGGATGCGATGGCGGCTATTGACCTTAACAGTTTTGTTATTAATGAGATGGAATATTTGGAAAGGATGGCGCAGGAATTGAACAAAAAGGGGGACATTATCCTCTGGCACAAAGAAAGGAAACTAAAGAAAGATTCGGTTAATTCCCGGCTTTGGAGTAAGAGAGATCGCTTCTATTATGACCTAAAAGAAAATGGAAAGTTCAACAAAATTAAAACCATTTCTTCGTTTCTGCCCCTCTTTGCTGGGATTGCCAATAAAAAACAGGCACAATCTTTGGTGAACCACCTGAAAAACCGAAAGCAATTCTGGAGTGATTTTCCCATTCCTTCTGTCTCCATGGATGAGCCCTCTTACTGTAAGGATATGTGGCGCGGTCCTACCTGGATCAATTATAATTATTTAATTATTGAAGGGTTAAAAAGATATGGCTATAATAGATTAGCTCATCGGATTATAAATAAAACCCTGAAAGAGATAGCCAGATGGTATAAAAAGAAAGGGGCCATCTTTGAATATTATGATAGTGAAGGGGAAACATCTCCCGTTAGATTGCTACGCAAAGAATGGCTGGGTGGTAAAAAATATCTTGGAACAATAAAAGATTATCATTGGAGCGCTGCGCTCTATATAGCCTTAGCCAATTTTCAATTTAAATAAATCGGAGGTTTTGATGGAAAAGAAGATTATAGTAAAAGCAGGTTTTCATCACAGGAGATTCTGCCCGGTAAGTTTCAACATTGGGCAAGAATTAGAGAAGGTTAAATTGCTTGATTTGGAAAAGAATAAGGAAGTTCCTTGCCAGTTTGAAGAAGGGAAGCTTTCCTGGATTATTGAGGATTTAGCCGAAGGAAAGGAAAAGGAATATCTTCTTTCAGATAGAAAAGAGCAAGAATTTCCTCCTGTAGAATTGGATAAAAAGGCAGATACAGTCGATGTAAAGATGGGAGGCAATATCTTTACTACTTACCATTTCGGAAAGGATTGGGTCAGGCCATTTTTAAATCCAGTAATTGGGCCAACAGGAAAGTCTTTACTCAGGGAACTATTTGATAAACCGGAGCCACCTGACCATGACCATATCCACCATCGGGGTATTCTTGTTGCCCATGGGGATGTTAATGGGGTTGATGACTGGAGTGAAGAAAAAGGTCATGGCTTTATTCGGCATAACTCATTTAGAGAACTTCCTTCCGGGGCTATCTATGGGATGATTGCAGCAGAGAACTCCTGGGTATCTAAAGAAGAAAAAAAGGTGCTTACCGAGATAAGAAGAATGAAATTCTATAACCTTTCTGAGGTCAGAATCATTGACTTTGAGATAACATTTAAAGCAACGGAAAAGGTTGTCTTTGGAGATACGAAGGAGGGAGGAATTATCTCGGTGCGGATGGCAACGCCTTTGCGAGGAGATAGAGAAGGCAAGATCGAGAATGGTTTTAGAGGAATTAATGAGAAGGAAACCTGGGGAAAAAGGGCGTCCTGGTGTGACTACTCTGGACCTCTTGATTCTGAAAAGGTGGGTTTAACCGTCTTTGATAATCCGGATAATTTCAGATACCCAACCTACTGGCATGTGAGGAATTATGGTCTGATGACGGCTAATCCCTTTGCCCTTTCCCATTACTATAACGATAAAAGCAGAGATGGCTCCCATACCTTAGAAGCAGATAAAGAATTCAAGTTTTGTTATCGGATTTACATTCATCGAGGAGATGCTAAAGAAGGAAAAGTGGCAGAGGCTTTTAATAATTACATTAATCCACCGGAGGTCAAGGTAACAGCATAGCTGTCATTTATGATTGAAAGGTTTAAAAAATTATTTCCCGAGTATCAGGTTTACCCAAAGTCTCTACGCCAGAAGGAAAAAAACTCCTTTTTTATAGTCAGGGATAACCGACAAAAGTATTTAGTAGCCCGCAGTGGGGAAAATAAAGAAATAGCGCAATTTGAAGGGAAAAATTTAAAGGAGAATTTTAAGTTATGTTATCTGAATCACAACAATAGCGAACTTCTCAGGCAAACCTTTCCTGAGTTTTCTCCGGTTTCCTCTAAACTTAAAACTTCCTTTGGCTTTGGAGACAGACTTGGCCTGGCTACCCCAGCACATATAAGATCTGTTCAGAAACATCCCCTCTTCCCTATTTTTGCTCAGCAGTCTATAAGGGAAATTTTCCGGACCAAAAGAAAGATGGAGGATGTAATGGACAGTAGCATCTGGGGGCTTTTGGAAGCAGGATACATCGGCGAATGGGGAGCCGACGCCGACCACATCAAGGATATCTTTCACCTCAAAAAGGGGCTAAAAGCAGGCTTTTCGATGTTTACCATTGATATCTCCGACCACATTAAAAACCCTTTTAAAATGTCACCGATAGAGCAAAATTCTTATCATTCATCTATCCCGAAGGCAAAGGAAACAGAGAAATTTTTCTTAAATAAAGAATATTCTATTGCTAAAAAATCTTATATCTTTACTGAATCGGAGCTCAAAAGGATTATTATTACCTTTGCGAAAGGATTAAATTTTGTCATAGAATGCTATCGGGTATTGAAAGCTTCTAAAAATAATTTCGATTTTGAAATTTCGGTAGACGAAACTGAAGTCACTACTGCCGCTCCTGACCATATCTTTATCGTAGAATACTTAAGGAAAAATGGGGTTGAACCTACCAGTTTAGCTCTCCGTTTCCCGGGTAAGTTCGAAAAGGGAATAGATTACAAAGGAAACATAAAAGAATTTGAAAAAAGTTATAGGGAGCACTATTTAATTTCTCAATTCTTCGGGAATTATAAATTGAGCCTACATTCCGGGAGCGATAAGTTCTCTATCTATCCGATTATTCGTAGAATCAGCGATACTTTCCATATCAAGACATCCGGTACCAGTTGGTTGCAGGCAATAAGAGCAATTGGTATAAAGAACCCATCCTTATATCGGAAAATTTACCGATGCGCTGTGCAAAATCTGGAGAAAGCAAAAGTCTCCTATTCTGTGAGTCTCGACTTAAATAATCTTCCTTCAATAGAAGCTCTTTCCGATAAAGGGTTAGCAAAACTATTCTCTCTCCCCAATCTTCAACAACTAATTCATATCACTTATGGTCCAATTCTATCTGAATTCAGAGAAGAAATATATCGCTTCCTCTTTCTTTATGAAAAGGAACATCACCAATTGGTAGAGGAACATTTAAATAAACATTTAAACATACTGGAGGGATAAAAATGAAGAAGGTAAAGGTTATTCATTTAGGGGTAGGAGGCAGAGGTGTCTGGCCAATAAACCTATTTAAGGAAAGGGAAGATTTTGTCTCGGTAGCCTATGTAGATGTGAACAAGGAGGCGATGGAGAAGACTACTGCTATCTCCGGTCTTTCTCCCGAGAAATGCTTTCCTACTTTGGAAGAGGCATTAGAAAAGGTTGAAGCAGATAGCGTATTTATCATTACTCCTCCGCAGTTACACAGCAAGCAATGTCTGCAGGCAGTGGAGGCGGGTAAACATATCCTGGTGGAAAAGCCCTTTACCCTGTCCTTGAAGGAAGCAAAAGATATTGTCCGCAAAGCAGAAGAAAAAGGACTAAAGGTCGTTGTGGCGCAAAATGCTCGTTATTCACCGCTTCATAAAAAATTGGGCAGTTTAATTAAAGAAGAGGTTTACGGAAAACCTTCCTTTGGTCTACAGGTAAATCTTTCCTGGCGTCCAGGGGTTCATCATTCAGGGAAGGGCAGACATTCCTACCTCTGGGAAAGGAGTGTCCATGATTTCGATACTATTCGCTCATTCTTTAAGAGTCAGCCAAAAAGGGTCTGGGGGTACAGTTTTAACCCTTCCTGGAGTCCTTATGAACATGGGGCTTGTAACTACACCTGGATAGAGTTCGAAGATGGTCTTATTTTTGGTGTTATGGCTGGCTTTGCGGCTCATGGTAGAAAAAATCTTCTGCAGATTGAATGTGAAAATGGCTCCTTAGAGGTTATTGCCGGTCAAATTCATCTCAGAAGACCAGAGGCAACCGAAGATGAAATTTTGCCCGTAGCGGAAGGAGAACCAGCAGAATCAATCCTTTTGGATGGATTTTATAAGTACATCACGGAAGGGGTTGAGCCTCCTTTCAGTGGCAGAGAGAATCTAAAGACCATTGCATTGGTGGAGGCTTCTGGCATTGCCTCAGACGAAGGAAAGATTATCGAGGTTTCCGAGGATTTAGGCCTTCTTTAAATATTCCTTCTCCCAGATGGGGTCGGTTAATTCTCTATATCTTCGGTTATACTCAGGCATCTCTCCTTTTTCGATAAAAGAGAGATAGGTTCTTGCTCCTTCGTCTACTGGCCGGGCATTTACCTCTCTCATGGTATTATAGAAAACTTCAGAATTGTCTCGGATAGGACAGGGAGCCAGTAAATTACCGCATTTCTCACGGGGTTGGTCTAACCAGTAAGAAGAATGCCATTCCCGTATGCGAGAGAAAAGAGGAGACTTAATTACATCGGTAAGGGTTTCTCCTCTTTCATAAACCTGGTAAATGTTGCCGTAGTTTTTGTCAGCAAAGGGTATAAAGACGCAAGGGGTAATGGTGCCATCCCACATAATATAAAAATAACCTCCTCCCCGGGCAGCGGCCATACAGCCATCGGAGGCGGTACCTGAATTCCAGAAGTCGGCAATAAATATCTTATCCTCGGTTACCTTCTTCCAGATTCTTCTGTACATCTGCACTCTTTGTTCCGGAGTAACCATTAAATCCATCGAAGGGCTTCTCCCAATAGGCATATACTGGAAATACCAGCCGTAAAAGGTGCCTTTTTCCTTAAAGAAAAAATCTACAAATTTATCGGAGAGGAGAATATCGGCATTATGTGCGCAAGGTGTTACCGAAATACCGAACATTACTCCGGACTCTTTTAGATTGTCCATTGCGGCCATTATTTTCTTAAAAGTTCCTTTTCCTCTGCGCTCATCAGTCTCTTTTTCAAACCCCTCTACGGAAATAGCGGGAGTAAAATTACCCAATCCACCTAACTGCTTAGCCCTTTCCTTATTTATTAAGGTGCCGTTGGTATAGGCCATAAAGTAAGCATCCTGGTGCTTAGCTAAAATATCGATTAAAGTTTTGTTTTTGTCTTTATACATAAAAGGTTCTCCTCCAGAGATGACAAAGAAATGGGCGGCAAATTCCTTTTTCATATCGGTAATTATTCGGTCAAAAATCTCATAATCTAAGGTATGTCTGGTATAAACATCCCCGGCATAACAACCTTTGCATTTCAGGTTACAGACATTGGTGGGAGCGATAGCGATGAGACCGGGTGGTCTAAAATCGTGATCTTCCTTAAATTCTCTTCGAGTATGCATACCCTCCACAAAAATTTTGGAAAGGAACACATAGGTCAATTTTCTGACACACTCTTTTGATATACTGCTGGAAGAAAGAGCTCGATCTATAGAATTAAGAAGGGCTCTTCCCATATAAAACCTATCTTCCTTAGCCTTTTCTGGCCGCTCTGGTCCTTTAAGAGACATCTTATAGGTAGCCTTTTCAATCGCCTTTATCAATGTTCTTCTTGTCCGGGAGTTTCTAAAACCCATATTTACTATGTAAGTGATAAACTTAGAAGGACTGCTTTTCTCCATAATATTAAATACTTTTTCCTCTAAATTCATTTTCTCTCTTTCTCCCCTCTCTCCATTTTCTCTGGCATAGCAATATGATCAGTAATCTCTATCTCCTTACCATCTTTGATTGTCTTTCTCGTCTTAAAGGGGTCCCCGTCTAAATGTACCCATCCCTTATCTTTGGTAAGTTTTAGAGGTTCCCCACACCAATGACAAATGAATTTTCCCATCTTTCACTTAGAATTCCAAAAGCCAAAAAACTTCGCTATACGAACTATTTAGTTAAAAAAATTATGCCCTTTGGGCCTCTGTTCTCTCCCCAACCCGGGATACTACTTTCAATATGCTAATCAGAGCGCCTCGATCGTGTTGAGTCAATTTTTCCAAAACAACAGCAACTTGTCTTTGCTTTTTTACATTTATCTTTTTGAGAATCTCTAACCCTGTATTTGCCAAATCAACCCAGACTACACGGCGATCCTTCATATCTTTCTTTCTCCTAATAAAATGCCTTTTTGTTAGGCGATTTACCAAT
>DAOWFY010000170.1 GCA_030637775.1 bacterium
CCATTAACTATGAATAATATTTACCCTAACTCTTACCTATGTGTCTGAACCCAGACATATATGTTATTCTAAAAGAGAAAAAATGAAAAGAAGATTTACCTTAAAGATATTTAAATCAAAGAAGAGATACCTCTGGCCGCGAAGTCCGGTGACCAAAATCAAGGAGAGCGAAAAGATTTACCGCAGAGAGCGCGAAAAGGAAAGGCTACGGAAGGAAGGAAAGGAATAGGAGTGGGCGATGCTGGGCTCGAACCAGCGACTTCTACCGTGTGAAGGTAGCACTCTCCCACTGAGTTAATCGCCCTTTAGGCAGTATTAGAATAACATAAAAAGAAGAAAAAAATCAAAAAATAGAAAAATATTCTACGCTCTTTGCCCACTATATTTGACATCCCAAAAGACTCTATGTTATAATCCTTGCTATTAAAGGAAGGGGAGGTGATAACAAGAAATGAATAAAGGAGAATTGATTGAAGCAATGGCTAAAGTAACCTGCAGCAAAGCAGAGGCAGCCAAGGCATTGGATGCGGCATTGGCCGCAATCAAGGGCTCTTTGAAGAAGGGCAAGCCGGTTACCCTAATCGGCTTTGGTACCTTTAAGGTATCCAGAAGAAAGGCGAGAACCGGAAGAAATCCTCAGACCGGAAAACCGATCAAGATTCCCGCCAAGAAGGTTCCGGTATTTAAAGCAGGAGCAGCATTGAAGAAAGCGGTAAAGTAAGACCGATAGAGAGGGATGAGGGGTCAGGTCTCAACATTTAATAACCTATCACATAAATATTTTGTTAAATATTGAGACCTGACCCCTATGTTATGAAAAAAGCAATCGTTTTACTTTCGGGGGGAATTGATTCTTCAACTACCCTTTACTTAGCCAGACACAAGGGCTACAAGACCTTGTGTCTGATTTTTGACTACCATCAGAGGCACAAGAAGGAGATAGAGTCGGCTAAAGCCATTGCTAAAAGCACCAATAGCGACTATAAGATAATAAGGATTCTTCTGCCGGAGGGAGGAAGTTCTCTTCTAAATCCAGATATATCACTTGCTATCGGTAAGGAGAAGATCCCTTCCACCTATGTCCCCGCCAGGAACATCATATTTTTAGCCTACGCTGCCTCCTATGCTGAGGCCTGGGGAGCCCGTGTAATATTTATCGGGGTAAATCAAGTAGATTATAGTGGTTACCCTGATTGCCGCGAGAGCTTTATCCGTACTTTCAACCAGATGATTAAGGTAGGAACCAAATCCTGGACACAAAAGAGAAAAGATATGAAGGTAATTGCTCCTCTGATGAAGATGACCAAGGGAGAGATAATTAAATTGGGAGTGAAATTAGAGGTTCCTTACCATCTTACCTGGTCCTGCTACGAAGGAAAGGGAAAGCCCTGTCTTAAATGCGATTCCTGCAAATTCCGTCTTAAAGGATTCCGGGAGGCGAGGGTAGAAGACCCTCTCCTAACCGATGGAAAAGGCAAAGGTCTCTGAACTCTTCTCCTCCATCCAGGGAGAGGGGTTATACGTAGGCAGAAAGGAAATATTTATTCGCTTTTCTGGTTGTAACCTCAACTGTGTTTTCTGTGACGTTAATAATAAGAAGGGAGAATTTTATACTGTTGAGGAACTGGTGGAAGAGATTAAGAGAATTAACAGAGAGGCAAAATGGCTCACTTTAACCGGAGGAGAGCCTCTTCTCTGGTGCGATTTCCTAAAGGAATTTCTTCCTCTTCTAAAGAATGAAGAACTGAAGATAAATCTGGAAACCAATGGAACTATGCCCGAGAAATTCAGAAAAATAAAGGATTTGATAGATATTGTGGCCTTAGATTTTAAGTTACCCAGCTCAACTGCAGAGAAACCTTTCTGGAAAAAACACCAGCAATTCTTAAATCTGGCTAAAGAGAAGTCCTTCGTTAAGGTTGTCATCACCGCTAAAACAATTTCCGAGGATCTAAAAAAAGCGGTAAAAATAATTTCCGAGATTGATCAGGAAATTCCTCTTATCTTACAACCGGTTACACCTCATAGAAAATTTAGAGCCGTAGCTCCGATGAAGAAAGTTTTGAAATTTCAGGAGCAGGCCCTCAAATTCCTCACTGATGTGAGGGTAATACCCCAGATACACAAATTCCTGAAGTTGAGGTAAAAGGAGCCAAAATGAAATTGAGTAAAGAGTATGATCGGTTGCAGAAAAATATAAGAAAGGTAAAGAAACCTCCGATAGAGGTCTGGAGCAACAAATATCCGGATAAAAAATGCATCGTTACCATTGAAATTTCTGAGTTCACCTGTCTTTGCCCCAAGACCGCTCTTCCCGATTTCGCCACCATCATTATAAAATACATTCCCGATAAATACTGCGTGGAACTGAAGTCTTTCAAATATTACCTTCTCTCCTACCGGAATGTAGGGATATTTCATGAGCATGCCATCAATAGGATTTTAGATGATTTTGTTCACGCCTGCCATCCACGCTGGACCAACATCATCGGGGAATTTAACCCCCGCGGAGGAATCAAAACCACCGTAACTCGAGAGTATAAAAGAAAATAGTCATAATGAAGGGAGTGGAGGAAGTAAATTGACAGAGGATTTAAAATAAAGTTGTACTAAATTATAAGAAATTATAAAATACCCTCAATGATCCACTTATTATGCAAATCAAGAAATTTTATAATAGGAGATTATAAATCATGAAAGCAGAAAAGAAGGCAAATATTCGGTTTGCATTCAACGTGAAGAAGTTTGTTAATGCTATGGCTTTATTCGCCCAAGAAGTAAATAAATTAGATAAACTGAAAGCTGCAAAACTTCTTTATTTTGCGGATAAACATCATTTGGTAAGATACGGACGGCCAATTTTTGGTGATCGATATCACAGTCTTGATTACGGACCAGTTCCTTCTCTTTGTTTAGATATTATGAATGAAGTTTTACAACCTTTAGATGAAATTTCAATGCGAACTCCGTACAAAAATATATTTGAGCGAAAACTTAAAGTATCTAAACCTAAAGACCACCCTTATCCTTGTTTCAAGAAAGTAGAAGATCCTGACATGGAAGTATTTTCTCAATCAGAAATTGAATCTTTAAAAGCAACAATTGCCAAATATGGCAAGAAAACCGGCGGTAAACTCATTGACTTATGCCATGAGGAAGCAACATGGTTAAAAACGAGAGGAAGTGAAAATCCAGACCCAGAAATTGACTACCGGCTATTTTTTAAAAATAGTCCTGAAGCAGAGCCTGGTGTTTTAGAATTAATGGAAGCTTCTCAAGAAGATAGAGATTTTATTAAGCATCTTCAGAATGAAACTTGATAGCTCCTTTGACCAGATATTTCAACAAGGTTCTGTCCTGAAGTATTCTAAATTTCTACTATCTGATGGAAGACGCAAGCCCAAAATTTTTGTAATACTTAATAAAAATCCAACCCACAATTTAATGCGCTGTGTGCTAACTACCTCCCAATTCAATTTTTATAATAAGTCTCCACAATGGAAAAAAGATCAGTTCGTTTTAATTCCAGCTGGATCTGTTTCTTTTCTTCCTGTAAAAACATTTATAAACTGTGAGGTTACATATACATTACCCAAATCGAAATTGGTAGAGGCTTATCGAAAACAGAAATTGGAGAGTTTTGGTATTTTGCCTAAAAAGTTTCTCGATAAAGTTATCGATATTATAAGAAGTTCAATCCTTATCGAAACAGAGGTTAAGAAAGCTATTCTGTAAACCTCAACTTTTCTACTGCTCCCTCCAAATACTCCAGTTCCAAGCAGCTAAATCATCGCTGTCTAAACTATTATCTTTTCCACAACAAATACGCGGGTAGGGAAGCCTACCAGTTTGGAAACAGTGAGATTTCCATCGCCAGATAGAACTCTGGTTTTTGCCCTTTCTACGGGGAGAGAATGAATTCCAGCCTGAAAATGCATATGGGATAAAATTGTCGTTCCCGGGGGTCCATTATAGACCACCATATATTCTGGTGCGTTCAAAACAAATTCTACCATTATCCGAATCTCATTTTTATCAATGAACTGATAAGTATGTTTTTCATTCACGATAACAATGTGATGGTCATAGTAAGGGTAGGGGTTAGCCGAGATAATATAGCCATTCCAGGGGTAATCTTCCCTTCCTTTTTCGTAAGAGCAATAGGGGCATTCCTCCTCTCCCTTCTTTCTTTTCTCCACTAACGAAAAGCTCACAATCGATTTTCTTCTTCCATTATATTGAACCTCAATCAAACCATCCTCATACGATTTAGTTTCTATTCCCTTGAGACATTCCTCTCGCACAAATCCATTCTTAATCCCCTTTTTCCAGAGGGTATCGACCTTCTCGGCTAAAAAAGGAAATTTCAGGCCTTGCCTGCCGGAAGGCAGATTAAAATTCTCACTTTTGTCCTTTATTTTTTTGTCTTTTAGATACTCATCGACAAATTTGAGGTCTTCTTCAGAACTGCTCACATAATTAAGGGCTTCTCTCACATTTTTATCATCAGAAAATTCAAAGACATCTTTATCCACCGTTATCACAAGACCGGCCATTTCTGAAGAACCGGGCTTGATTGTCTTGTCCTTATCATGGAAGTGGTCAATATAATTTTTCGGAAGTCTCGTCCACCGGGGAAAAAGAAAGGCACGTAGGCGGTGATTCCGACAGGCGACAATGACATTAATGATCTTTGTTTTCTCATTACTCAGAAGAAGATTAACCAAATTTCCTACCGTCTCTACAAATCCCATTTTCTTTTCCATTTTGACACTGAGGCGAGGAAGTTCCCTGAAGCGTGCCTTGTTGGCGACAAGCGGGCATGGTGTCCGAAGGACGAGCGAGGAGCAACGAGAGTGAAGATTTCCTCGCTGGGGAAATCAAACGTGCCGCTGAAGGAAACTTCCGAGCCTCTTTATAACATATCAATCGGGTCGATGTCAATGAAATAAGGGAATTTTATCTCCTTCAGGCTCTCACTCAAGAAGGAATCCAGACCCTCAATCTTCTTTACTTTAAGAATAAGGTGATAGCGAAAGTAGTTTTTAATCCTGACATGGAAGCAGGGGGCTGGTCCTAAAATCTCCATTCCTTCTTTTTTTTCCGAATTTAATCGCGCAAAAAGGGTTTGAATATCTTTCCTTACTTTTTCCTCCTTCCTTCCTCTTACTGAAATGTTGACAAAATGGCTATAAGGGGGATATCCCAGCTCCTTGCGTAGAGTTAGTTCCTTCTCATAGAAGAGAGAGAAATCCCTCTTCTTTAGAGATTTGATTGCATAATGGTCGGGCAGATAGGTCTGGACAAGAACCTCTCCGGGAATCTCTCCTCTTCCGGCTCGACCAGCTACCTGAAAGAGCAGTTGAAAGGTTCTCTCGGAGGCTCGGAAGTCGGCTAAATTTAAGGAGGTATCAGCACTGATGACACCGATAAGGGTGACATTGGGAAAGTGATGCCCCTTGGCAAGCAATTGCGTGCCAACAAGTATTTTAATCTTCCTCTTGTTAAAGTCGGAAAGAAGATTTCGCAGGGATTTTTCTTTTTTCATCGTCTCGGCATCCAATCTTCTGATTCCAATATCGGGAAATAATTTCTTTAGTTCCCTTTCTACCCGCTCCGTCCCCAGACCAAGAAAACTGATTTTCCTTCCGCAGACCGGACAAAGGGAAGGCACCTTTTGATGAAAATTACAGTAGTGGCAGTAAAGACCTTTCTTGGAACGATAGTAGATGAGAGGAAGACTGCAGCGCTTACATTTTAGGATGAAACCACACTCCCGGCAGAGAAGGGATGTATGATAGCCCTTCCGATTAAGGAAAAGGATGATCTGCTCTCCTTTAAGTAGCCTTTCTTCCATCAAATGGAGCAATTCTTTGGAGAATATCGCCGGTTTGCCACCTCGATATCTACCGCGCATATTGACAATATGAATTTCAGGTAATGCTCTTTTCTCTATCCTTTCGGTAAGTCTAATTAACTTGTATTCTCCAATCCTTGCCCGATAATAGGATTCTAAGGAAGGGGTAGCAGTTCCCAGGATGAGAAGGGAATGTGTAAGTTTTGCGCGCTTTCTTGCCACTTCCCGGGCGTGATACTTTGGCTCTCTATCCTCCTTATAGGAGCTCTCAAATTCCTCATCGATGATGATTAAACCCAATCTTGGAAGAGGGGTAAAGATGGCCGATCTTGGTCCGATGACAATGTCGATATTACCTTTTCTGATTTCCTGCCACCGGTCGTACCGCTCCCGACCGCTCAATTGTGAGTGTAGTACCGCTACCCGCTTGCCAAATCTCTCCTTTATCCAGAGAGATATCTGGGGGATAAGTGAGATTTCGGGAACCAGGCAGATTGCCTGGCGGTTTTTCTCGAGGATGTGACCGATAGCGCGCAGATAGACCTCGGTCTTTCCACTGGCGGTAATCCCTTCCAGGAGGACAGTTTCCTCTTTTTCATTTTTAATCAGACAGCGGATTTCAGCAATTGCTTTCTCCTGCTGGGAGGTGGGAGGAAGGGCGAGAATCTTCTCCATAATCAATTGCGCCGGGGAGGCAAAAAAGGTTCCTTTTGACATCCGTGTGGCGGGAGAGGTGGCGAGAGCAATTGCTTGTCCCCAGGAGGAATGGTAATAGTCGGCCATCCATTTGGTGAGGGAGAGAATCTCTTTTGTTAAAATTGGTTCTTCATCTAATACCTTCAGGATATTCTTATAGGTTATGCCCCCTCCCTCGAGGGGAGGGGATGCGGAGGGTGAAAGGATATTGACAATATAGCCGATAATCTTTCTTTGTTTTCCGAAGGGGACAACGACTCTTTTGCCAATCCCTACCTCTTTTTCAAAACCGGCAAAACCATAGGAGAAGGTCCGTTTGATGGGCAGGTTAAGAGCAACCTCGGCTAATTTCATACTTTTTTATAGGGGTCAGGTCTCAACATTTGACAAAACTGTCAAATGTTGAGACCTGACCCCTTATCCTTCATCGCTTTGATATGCTCGGGGGTGGTGCCGCAGCAGCCACCGATAATTTTGGCGCCAGAGTCAATAAGCTCAGGGAGTCTATCGGCCATAAAGGAAGTCCCTTCCTTAAAAACC
>DAOWFY010000007.1 GCA_030637775.1 bacterium
AGTTTAGGCTCTTCCCGTTTCGCTCGCCGCTACTCAGGGAATCACATTCGTTTTCTTTTCCTCAGGATACTTAGATGATTCAATTCTCCTGGTTTGCTTCTATCTCCTATGAATTCAGAGATAGATACCTGCCGATTATGGCGGGTAGGTTGCCCCATTCGGAAATCTTCGGCTCAAAGCCGGTTTGCGGCTATCCGAAGCTTATCGCAGCTTACCACGTCCTTCTTCGCTATCTTTCACCAAGGCATCCACCGTACGCTCCTTCTTGCTTGACCATAAATGAAAGATTGTCAAAGATCAACTTTCTTCAGATTCTATTGTACCTTAATTTTTAAAGAATGTCAAGAGCAAATGGATATTGTCAAGTGGAGATAGAGAGAATCGAACTCTCAACCTCCGCAGTGCAAGTGCGGCGCTCTCCCAATTGAGCTATATCCCCGCCTTCCCTTCCGATTATATCCTATGTTTTCTTCGTTGTCAATTGATTGTTTGATAAATAAGACAAATAAAAGTATAATTAAAGAGAAGGGAGAACTAAATGGCAATTAAAAAGATTAAGGATGTTGTCTGCAGAAAAAGAATCGCAGAGAAGGGAGTCAAGGAAAAGGCAGAACATAATAAAGTCCTCTATTACTTCTGCAGTAAAAAATGCAAAGAGAAATTTCTAAAAGCGCCAGAGAAGTACCTTAAGTTGGTGGGGTAGGCTCCGTTAGAGATGTACCTCTAAACGGGGTGAATAGAGCGTGAATAGACTAAATGAAATCTGGGTCTCTTATGTAATAGAGGTTAGAGAGTTTCTCCTCAAGAGCAGAAGAAAAATTTCCAAATTACTTGGGAAGGTCATTGCTGAGGAGTCTTTAAACAGGAAATGGAAACTCCCCAAAAGAAAATGCCAGATTTATAAAAAGATTGCCGAGAGTTTCTTAGAGGAACGGATCTGGGGGTATGAGTTAGCAAGCCGCAATTTTAAGATTGAAGGGATGAAAGCCGAAGAATATTACCAATTTTCCGCCGAAATCAATGGCTATCAGATAGATCAGGAATATGAAGAGATAAAGTCGGATATTTCTTCTTTATTATCTTTTAAATCAAATGAAGAGATTGTGGAATACATTATTAAAAAATATGCTGTTTTCCCTTGTAGCTCTATTTTAGCAGGAAACCCCACTTTTAATCAACTGCCAGATTATGCTTTAGCAAAGGCAATTCGGTTCGCCGTAAATGAGAAATTTAAGAATAGCTTGTTGATTTCTTAGGGACGCTGTGCGAGGAATAACGAGCACGAGATAGCGTCGGGTGCGAGTTGGTGAGCACCCTGGTTGACTGGAGCGAAGCGGAAGGAGGAGAATGAATAAAAAAGAAGATTTTACCGGTGAGGATACCTGGAGAGTCTTTAGAATTATGGCTGAATTCGTAGAAGGATTTGAGATGCTCTCTAAGTTGGGTCCGGCGGTAGCTATCTTTGGTTCTGCCCGAACAAAAAAAGATAATGAATTCTATCAAAAGGCAGAGAGTTTAGCCCGTCTTTTAGTAAAAGAAGGTTATGCAGTTGTTACCGGGGCTGGACCGGGCATCATGGAGGCCGCAAATAAGGGAGCGACAGAGGCCGGGGGAAAGTCGGTGGGACTGAATATTGAACTCCCTATGGAACAGAACCCAAACCCTTATGTCAAGACGCTTCTCTCTTTTCATTATTTTTTCTGCCGGAAGGTAATGTTTGTGAAGTATGCCCGGGCCTTCTTAATCTTCCCGGGAGGATTCGGAACCCTGGATGAATTTTTTGAATCAACGGGACTTATCCAGACGCAAAGAATCAATTCCTTTCCGGTAATTCTGATCGGAAAAAAATACTGGCAGGAATTACTGGGGTGGTTCCAGAGATCATTAGTATCTGATGGCTATATCAGCGCAGAGGATATGAAGATCTTCCATATTGTGGAGGAACCGGAGGAAGCAATAGATGTTCTAAGGAAGTTCTATCGATAATTCACTTCTCAAACCAGCCTCTCTCCTCCAATTCGGTAATATTGCCCGGGAAGGATTTCGCGATCATCTCCAGAACACATTTCATTAAAGAGATGGCCCACATCTCGGGGATACCCTTAATAATTGCTGCTCGTCCTTTCCCCTTTTCATCGATCCCTTTATTGATTTTATCCACGATTGAATTCAAATGTCCAGAGATAAGATTAACCGTTTTAGTCTCATTCTTATACGTATACTCCAACGCGCGCAGACCATACTTTTGAAATAGCATCTGGAGATAATCAATCTGCGCCTCTTCAAAACCTTCAAATTGCCTGCTAAGAAGGGCAGAGGGAGTAATGACCAGGGGCTTTTCCACGATTACCTTTCCCTCTCTCACCTCGATCAGGGTATCCTTTATCAATTCTGTGGCGAGATAATAATCGACATCTGTAGGAGAAAAGGTAAATAGGGTCTGTCTTACGGGCCTTAAGATTTCGGTTTTCTTTAATGCTTCTTCAAATTTTTTATATTTGTCCATCCTTAATAACTCATTGTCAGTTTCCCTTCAAAATACCTCTCGGGAGAAATATAGATTGGCTTTGGATATCTCACAATATGTAAAACTCCCGCTTTTACTACATCAAAATGACCTTCCTCATCAACCAGCCCTTCATCGCAGGAGCCAATAATCATCTCCCCGGCAACTAAGTTATGGGAACCAACCTCCTTTTCCCATTTAAATCTACATTCAATATGAGCCTTATATTCGGCTATCCTTGGTGGTTTGACCTTCAGGGATGGGAGTTGGCTAAGTCCTGCCTCCTTAACTTCATTGACCCCTCTTGGGTAATTCCGTCCAAAAACCATGATCGAGTCAAGTTGATCTCTACCCGGCAGATTTACCACAAATTCCCCTGTCTCCTTGATATTGCTGTAGGTATGCTGACCGGGAGAGATAGCAATCATAATTAAGGGAGCCACTCTAACATAAGAGCCATAGGCTGCTCCATTCACCTGACCTTCTTTATCCATAGTCGTGATGACAATCACCGGCTCAGAGGTAAGTAGACTGCCGCACCTATTTTTAGGAATTTCAATTTTCATCTGAATACCTCCTTGATTCGTTTACCCCGTTTAGAAATGATTTTCTAACGGGGTTTAGAGATTTATCTCTAACGGGTCTTGTGTTTGGTGGAGCGGGAGGGAGTTGGCGCCTCCGCTTCGCTCCGGTCGGCCCCCCGCCTATTCACTGCTCGCTAATCACTCGCAGTTCATAACCAGGCTCCTTTCAACTCCCTTAAGTGAGATAGTGGAGCGGGAGGGAGTTGAACCCTCATCTCTGGAGTGCGATTCCAGTATTCTCCCATTGAACTACTGCCCCTTTTTATATTATCCTAAAATAAAAAAGAAAGCAAGATGGCAAGTCCTTGCGATTGCCATCACCTTATGCTATAATTATTTTTCTTATGCGGGCAGCAGTTTTAGAGAAAACAGAGAAATTAAAAATAAAAGATGTTCCCAGGCCTATTCCCCAAGAAGGGGAAATTCTCATCCAGGTAAAGTCCTGTGCTATCTGCGGGACAGATATTAAGGTCTTTCATTATGGGCATCAGCATATCCGTTTCCCCCGAATAACCGGACATGAGGTAAGCGGGGTTATCGTCGCTCTTGGTAAGAATGTAGAGGAATATAGAGAAGGGGAAAGGGTGGCGGTGGCTCCAGCTATTCCTTGCGGAAGATGCTATTATTGTCGCCGGGGAATAGAGGCGATGTGCGATAACCTTACCGCAATTGGGTATCATTACGATGGAGGATTTGCTCAATTGATGAAGGTTCCGAGATTAGCGGTGAGGAACGGTTGTGTCAATCCCATTCCGGAGAATCTCTCCTTTGAGCAAGCCTCTCTTGCCGAACCTTTAGCCTGTGTCATCAATGGTCAGGAATTGTCGAAAATAGGATTGGGTGATACAGTAGCAATTATTGGCGCGGGACCAATTGGCTGTTTCCACGCAGAACTGGCAAGAATAAAAGGGGCAGAAAAAGTAATTTTAGCCGAGATTTCTTCCCAACGTTTGGAGAAAGCAAAATTCACCAGCAGCAATATCTATATTAATCCTGATCAAGAGAATTTACAACAAAGAGTATTTGAGGAGACAGAGGGAAGAGGAGCAGATAAAGTCATTGTGGCGGTTGGTTCTAAAAAGGCGCAGGAAGATTCCTTAAGGATTGTTGCCAAATGTGGAGTGGTGAACTTCTTCGGTGGATTGCCTAAGGATAAACCCACCATTAATTTTGACAGTAATCTTCTTCATTACGGGGAATTCTACGTTGTGGGGACGCATGGTTCCGCACCGAGGCATAATCAACTTGCCCTAAATATCCTAACAAAGGGAGGGATTGATGCGAAGAACTATATTACAGAAAAAATCCCTTTGGCAGAAATTAAGAAAGGGTTAAAAATAGCTGAAGAAAAGAAAGGTTTAAAAATAATTGTTCAGCCAAATGGAAATTAAAAAAGAAGAGGCAATTTTTCTCCTCAAGCAGATGATGCAAATCAGGCAGTTTGAGGACAAAATCTGGGAGCTCCTCAGCAAGAATATTGCCCAGGGAGGCTCTCACCTCTATGCCGGAGAAGAGGCGGTGGCGGTAGGAGCAATTTCCATTTTGCATCCGAATGACTACATTACCTCTACCCATCGGGGTCATGGCCATGCCATTGCGAAGGGAGGAGAACTGCCGGAACTGATGGCCGAAATCCTGGGAAAAGCAACCGGAGTCTGTAAAGGTA
>DAOWFY010000081.1 GCA_030637775.1 bacterium
AATCAGGGAGAGAAATTGGAAATGGTCATTGGCAGCAATTCTTATCAAGTTGTTAATTTGGAAGCCGAAGATGATTTTCTTATTAACCGGCTCTCTAATAGAAGAATCTGCAAGAATTGTGGGGCAATTTACCATTTGATTAACATTCCTCCGAAAAGAAAAGGGATTTGTGATAGATGTGGAGGGTCTCTTTATCAAAGGGAGGATGATCAAGAGGAGGTAGTAAAGGAAAGATTGTCTCTCTTTCATTCGGAAGCACAACCAATTATCAGTTATTATGGGAAAAAAGGGTCTTTGAAGAGTGTGGATGGCTCACTTCCCTTGCAAAAAATAGTCAATTTAACTAAGGGAAAAATCAAATGATACCGATAAAGAATAAAGGAGAAATTGAGAAGATAAGGAAAGCTTCTCGTATAACCTCAGAGCTCCTTTTTCTCTTGGGGAAGGAAATCTGCCCAGGAATAACAACCTTAGAGTTAGACAGAATAGCCTTTAATTTTATTAAAAGGAAAGGAGCAGAACCTGCCTTCAAAGGCTACCGGAGCTATCCGGCAACCCTCTGCACTTCTGTCAATGGAGAAGTTGTCCATGGCATTCCTTCCTCCATTGAACTCAAAGAAGGTGATATTGTTGGGATTGATGCTGGGGTGGGCTTTGACCATTATTATGGAGATAGTACCCGCACCTTTTCCGTGGGCAAAATCTCATCCGAAGCTTCTCGACTCTTGAAGACAACGAGAGAAGCCTTGAACTTAGGGATAAAGAAAGCGGTAGTTGGCAATCGGGTTTCCGATATATCTTATGCTATTGGCAGTCATGTAGAAAAAAAGGGCTATTCTGTAGTGCGTGAATTTGTTGGCCATGGAATTGGTAGAGAGTTACATGAAGAACCTGAGATTCCTAACTTTGGTTCTCCTGGGCAGGGTTCTTTCTTGAGATCTGGTATGGTCTTTGCCATAGAGCCAATGGTCAATATGGGAAAAAAGGAGATTAAGATCTTAAAGAATGGCTGGACGGCAGTGACCTCCGATGGTAAACCCTCAGCACATTTTGAAGATACAGTCCTGATTGGCGAAGATGGACCAGAAGTTCTTACTTAATGGTTAAGGAAAAAACAATAAAGATGAATGGAGTAGTTACCCAGGCATTGCCCAATGCCTTCTTTTGGGTAGAGCTGGAGAATGGTCATAAGGTTCTGGCACACATCAGCGGAAAAATGAGACTTTACTATATTAAAGTCACATCGGGAGACAGGGTAACGGTGGAGCTTTCTCCCTATGATCTGACCAAGGGAAGAATTATCCAGAGGCTATAGATGAAGGTAAGGTCTTCGGTAAGAAAGATTTGTCCTCAATGTAGAATTGTCAAAAGAAAAGGGGTGGTGCGGGTAATCTGCAGCTCTCCTCGTTATGGTGCAAAACATAAACAGCGACAAGGATAGGCTCGGAGTATTTCTTAGGCGGCACGCTCGCAGATTTCCTCGCTGGGGAAATCAAGCGTGCCCTCGAGAAAACGCACCGACTATATTATGGCAAGAATTGTAGGAGTAGAAATTCCGAATGAGAAGAGAGTGGAGATTGCTCTAACCTATATTCACGGTATAGGAAGGAGCCTTTCCAATAAGATCCTTAAGGCCTCTAATGTTGACCCTGACAGGCGAGTTAAGGATTTGAAAGACGAAGATATTTCTAAGATTGGTAGCGTTATTCAGAAGACCTGTAGGATTGAAGGAGATCTTCGCCGGGAAGTGACTGCTAATATTAAGAGGCTTACCGATATTAGCTCTTACCGTGGAGTAAGACACAGGAAAAATCTGCCGGTTCGAGGCCAGAGAACCCATACTAATGCCAGGACACGAAAAGGTCCGCGAAAGACAGTAGGAATTGTTAGGAGTAAGGAAAAACGAAAGGAGTTTCGAACAGGAGAGAGAGGGAGGAAGAAATGATGGCTGAGAAGAGGAAACTTTCTGTTTCTAAAGGGATTGCCCATATTCGCGCTACCTTCAATAATACGATTATTACCATTACCGATCTTAAAGGAAATGTTCTTGTCTGTGGAAGTGGGGGGCAGCTGGGATTTAAGGGAGCCCGTAAGGGTACGCCCTTTGCTGCCAGTAAAGTTGCTCAAGCGGTTACCAAGAAGGCCTTGAATATCCAAATGAAGGAGGTTGAAGTCTATGTAAAGGGTCCTGGCCCGGGAAGGGAAACAGCGATCAGATCTTTGCAGTCGGCGGGATTAACAGTTACCCTTATCAAGGATATTACTCCTATACCCCATAATGGTTGTCGACCACCAAAGCAAAGAAGAGTTTAATGAGACTGAGAACTCCGGTATGTAAATTATGTCGTAGGAAGGGAATAAAACTCTTTCTCAAAGGAGAAAGATGTAAAACAAAATGCCCTTTGGATAAAGAAAAGAAGAGAGCCCCTTTCTCCTTGAGAAGAAGACGACGTGGTTTTGGAAGAGCTTCTGAATATTCGCTCCAATTACGCGAGAAGGAGAAGGTACGTAACTTCTATGGTCTCAGTGAGCGCCAGTTCCAGCGTTACTTCCAAATGGCTGAGAAAAAAAGAGGCATAATTGGAGAGGAACTCCTTTTGCTCTTGGAAAGAAGGCTGGACAATGTTATTTATGGATTGCGAGTTGTTCCCAGCCGGAGAATGGTACGCCAGATAATCAACCATGGTGATATCCTGGTAAATAATCGCCGGGTTAACCGTCCTTCCTATCAAGTCAGGATAAATGATGTTCTTTCTTTTCGAGAGAAGAGTAAACTTTATCCGCGGCTAAAGGAAATGGTGGAAAAAGGGAAAAAGGAGGAGAGATTGACCTGGTTAGAATTTGATCCCGAGAAACTATCAGCAAGGGCGGTAAGAATGCCCACTCGGGCCGATGTTACCGTTCCGGTTACTGAGCAACTCATTGTAGATTTTTATTCAAAGTAAGGAGACACAATGGATCCAAAGAAATTGGATTTTGGATTGCCAAAGAGGATTGAGTGGGAAGAATCTTCCCATCGTGTTCAATATGGCAAATTAATCATTGAGCCTTTAGAGCGTGGTTATGGAGTTACTATGGGAAATGCTTTCAGGCGAGTTCTTCTCTCTTCTATGCCTGGGGTAGCAATAACTTCGGTAAAGATCGATGGAGTAGCTCATGAATTCAGCACTATCCCTGGAGTAAAGGAAGATATGATTCAGATTGTTCTTAATCTTAAGCAGGTGGCATTAAAGAGCAGCACGAAAAATTTCCCCCAGATAGTGCGGACAAAGATTACCAAAAAAAGAGAGATTTTAGCCTCCGATCTTGTCTCTCATTCTAATCTTGTGGCTTTAAATCCCTCACTCCACATTGCTACCTTAAGTAAAGATGTTGCCTTGAATATTGAATTAGAGATCTCAGCGGGTTGTGGTTATCTCCCCGCAGAAAAGCAGAAACGAAGCAAAATTGGAGTTATCCCTGTCAGTGCCCTCTTCTCTCCAATAACAAAGAGCGCCTATCATGTGGAAAACACCAGAGTTGGCCAGAGAGTTGATTATGAAAAATTGATTATGGAGGTTTGGACGAATGGGACGATTAAGCCAAGGGAGGCAATAAATTATGCCGCTAATCTCCTCGCTGAACATTTCTCTATTGTAGAAAAACAGCAGGCTCTCTCCCAATCGATTAAAGAGCTGAAATTGCCTACCCGAGTCCGCAACACTCTTATTTCTGCTAAGATTATAAGTCTATCCGATTTTATTAGCCTCTCTCAAGAAAAATTAGAAAAAATAAAAGATCTTGGAGAAAAGTCTTTAGAAGAGATAAAGAAGGTTAGAGCAAAATTGGGCCACCCACTATAAATGCGGCATAGAAAAGGAAAAAAGCGACTCAATCGACCAACAAGTTCACGCAAAGCTCTTCTTTCCAATCTCCTTAAAAGTCTCTTTCAATATGAGCGAATAAAGACCACTGAGCCAAGAGCAAAGGAATTGGTAAAGATTGCTGAGCATCTGATTACTCTTGCCAAGGAAGATAAACTTTCGCATCGGCGCTATGCCTTTTCCTATCTTCAGGACAAGAACAT